>QNAJ01000045.1 GCA_003641465.1 Verrucomicrobiota bacterium
AATGATCAACCGCGAACGAACATGTAGTAGCGCGTGTTACATGCGCATTCGTGACGCCGATTGAACATCGGCTACTTCACCCCACGTTCCGCGGAAAAAAACTCTCGCGAAGCACGCCAAGCACGCAAGGGGGGTTAATGGGTAGTCGTTATTGGTTAATTGTTGGCAGTGCTGATCAGGACATCGGCTGCTACACCCCGCTTGCAGCGGAGCAAGTCCTGACTCTGGCGGGACAAGCCCCGCTTTGTCGGGACGGGCCCCCAATCGACGATTAACCAATAAACCATTAACCAACCCCCGCGGTGGCGCCAAATTCAGCCTCCGGGGTTGACTTACCGGCAAATGAGCATATGTTCATAACTGAGCGAGGAACTGGAGCACAGATGTCGCAATGCCAAGACCTTACATACCCAGGTACATAGCGGGGAAACCACCGGCGGCCTATTTCAAGCCGGCGGGTGTCCCTTTGTCCGTGCTCGAAGAGGTAGTTCTCACGCTGGATGAGTTCGAGGCCCTCCGATTGGCCGATTTCGAAGGGATGTATCAGGAACAGGCGGCCACACAAATGAATGTCTCACGCCCCACGTTCGGCCGGATCCTGGACACTGCCCGCCGGAAGGTGGCGGAGGCGCTGGTGTCCGGACGGGCATTGCGGATCGAGGGCGGACCGGTAGCGCAGCCCCCACCGGTACCGCCGGTGCCGCCGGTACCGCCGGGACCGGGACGCGGTGGATGGCGGGGCGGACGCCGCGGCCGCGGTTGGCGCGGCGGAAGACGCGGATTCTGATCGTAGCGAGGTGAAAAGTGGAAAGGAGGTGACACTGATGCCCGGAGGAGACAGGACAGGACCGTTGGGAATGGGCCCGATGACGGGCCGTGCAGCCGGCTATTGCGCCGGGTACGGTGTGCCCGGCTACATGAATCCGTGGCCGGGCCGCGGCTTCTGGGGCTGGGGCCGTGGCTTCTGGGGAAGGGGTCGCGGCTTCTGGGGTTGGGGCCGCGGATTCGGTCGCGGGTGGCGTAACTGGTATTACGCCACCGGCCTGACCGGCTGGCAGCGCGCGGCGCTTGGCTGGGGGGCGCCGTGGTACGGCGCGCCGCCTACCCCGGAGGACGAGCGCGAGGCGCTGCGGGCCGAAGCTCAGGCGCTGGAGCGTGAGCTGGGCGAGATCCGGCGCCGGCTGGAGGAACTGGAGTCATCCCGGAAGGCAGAATAAGTGAAGGGGGTGGGCGGCGCATGTCCGCCCACCCCCGGATTTTTGCCTTGCAACGGAAGCAGGCGCCGGACCGGCGCCAAGGAGGAAAAGCAGGATGCCGCGGGGAGACGGAACAGGACCGATGGGTGCGGGACCGGGCAGTGGATACGGCATGGGCCGCGGCGGTCGAGGCCGGGGCCGGATGGGCGGTTTCGCCATGGGGCCGGCAGGCAACTGCATCTGTCCGAACTGTGGTCACAGGGTGCCGCACAGGCGCGGCGTGCCGTGCACGCAGGTGAAGTGCCCGGCATGCGGCTCGCCGATGACCCGGGAGCGTTAACGGCGGGACAGGAGGATGGGTTCCTCGTCGCGGGCGGGGAGGCGGGATTCCTCCACCTGGAGAGAGGCGGGTGATGGCTTTTAATCTGGTAGTAGCTAGTGGAAAGGGCGGCACGGGAAAGACCACCGTGGCAGTGGGCCTGGCGTGGACGCTGGCGAGGCGGGGGGAACGGGTCCGGCTGCTGGATTGCGATGTGGAGGAGCCGAATGCCGGGCTGTTTCTTCAGCCGGAGTTCGGGGAGGCGGAGCCGGTGGAGGTGAAGAAGCCGCGCTGGGTGGAAGAGAAATGCACGGGGTGCGGGGAATGCGTGAAGGCGTGCCGCTACAATGCCCTGGCGCTCGTGAAGGGAAAGGTATTGTTTTTCAACGAGTTGTGTCATGCGTGCGGGGTATGCAGCTGGGTATGCCCGGAAGGGGCGTTGGTGGAGGAGTCGGTGAGGATCGGCGAGGTACGGGTGTCGGAGGGACCGCAGCCGTTCGTATTCGTGGAAGGACGGGTGGAAGTGGGGGAAAGTCGGGCTCCGACGGTAGTGCGGGCGGTGAAGGAACGCGCCGGTAGTGACGAGGAAACGATAAACATCGTAGATGCGGCTCCGGGAGCTGCCTGCCCGGTGGTGGAAGCAATGCGGGGGGCGGACATGGTATGGCTGGTTACGGAGCCGACCCCGTTCGGTGCGAGTGATCTACTGGTGGCAGCGGAGCTGGCGGCGGAGTTGGGTATTCCGGCGGGTATCCTGATCAACCGGTGGGACGGCGAGGATGGGGTGGTCGGGGAGCTGGCGGAGAAGCTGGGGGTGCCGGTGATCGGCCGGCTCCCGTTACGCCGCGAGTATGCGGAGGCCTATGCCCGGGGGCGGAACCCGGCGGTGGAATTTGCGGATCTGGCGGAGAGGTTGCGGGAGGCCTATGAGCTCTGTCTGGGGTGTGTTCCGGCGGGGAGTGGTACGCGGTGGTTGAGGTCGCCGCTCCGCGGGGGCGGGCCCCGGGAGCGGAAAGCAGGGGAGGTGAAGGGGGGAGGCGGCCGCCCGCCCGTGGAGATCGCGGTGATCAGCGGGAAGGGGGGAACCGGCAAGACCACGGTGGTTTCGTCTTTTGCGGCTATGATGGCCCCGGGCCGCGGGGTGCTGGTAGACACGGACGTAGACGCCGCGGACCTGTACCTGATGTTCGAGACGGCGGTACGGGAGCGCGGAGAATTCAAGGGATCGGCCAAGGCGCGGATAGACGCGGCGCAGTGTGCCGGGTGCAGGATCTGCCGGGAAGCGTGCCATTTTGATGCGATCCGGGAGACGGGCGGTCCGGAGGGAGGGGTGGTCTGCGAAGTGGAGGAGACCGCCTGCGAGGGATGCGGATTGTGCGCGAGGGTGTGCCCGGTGGGCGCGATAGAGATGGAGGAGCGGGTGACGGGGGAGTGGTACGTGGCGGATTCGGAGAAGGGGGTGATGGTTTTTGCGCGGCTGGGGGCGGGGGAGGAGAATTCCGGTCGGCTGGTTTCAATGGTGCGGCGGCGGGGAGCGCAGGCAGCGGTGGAAGGCGGCTGCGGACTGATCCTGGGGGATGGTCCTCCGGGGATCGGCTGTCCGGTGATCTCGGCGATCACGGATGTGGACCTGGTGGTGGTGGTGACGGAGCCGACGGTATCAGGGGTGAGCGATCTCGGGCGGGTGCTGGAATTGTGCCGGCATTTCGGGACCCCCGCGGGGGTGGTGATCAACAAGGCGGACCTGGACCGGGAACAGGCGCTCCGCATCGAGGAGATGGCGGGCCAGTACGGTTGCCCGGTGCTCGGCTGGATTCCGTATGACGGGGAGGCGCTGGCGGCGGTCCGGGCGGGAGTTCCGCTGGTGAAGTTCAGCCGGGGCCCGGCAGCGCGGGGCCTGGAGAAGGCCTGGGAGGGGCTGAGGAAGATGGTGCGCGAACGCTTCGGGGTGGATATCATGGGCGAGATTGCGGACCAGGATCAGACTGCGAGGACGAAAAACAAAGACGGGCAGGGAGGTACGGAATGAAGATAGCGGTAACGGCACAGGCACCGTCGCTGGAAGCGGAGGTGGATCCGCGCTTCGGGCGGGCGGCCTACTTCGTATTCTTCGATACTGAGACCGGGGAGGCGGAGTTCCTGGAGAATCCCAACCTGGACCAGGCGGGTGGGGTGGGGGTTCTTTCGGGGCAGTTGATGGTGGACCGTGGGGTGGAGGTAGTGATCACGGGTAACTGCGGACCCAAGGCGGAGCAGGTGTTGAAAGCGGCGGGCATCCGGATCGTCACCGGGGCCAGTGGGAAGGTGCAGGAGGCCCTTACCCGTTTTCGGGAGGGAGAGACGGGAAGCGAAGAGGGCGATGATTGACAGGTGGGGTGGCGATGCCGCGTACGGAACCCTTTGAATCTCATGCCGACCTTTATCTGAAGTGGTTTGAAGACCACCCCCACGCATACGCCAGCGAGCTGGCGGCAGTGCGGGAGTTGTGGCCGGAGGGGGCCAGGGGAATGGAGGTCGGAGTCGGGGCCGGGCATTTCGCGGAGCCGCTGGGGATCGGGGTCGGCGTGGAGCCGTCGGCCACCATGCGGCGTCTGGCGGCGAGCCGGGGGATCACGGTCCGGGACGGTACGGCGGAGGATCTGCCCTTCCCGGATGCCTCTTTCGATGCGGTGCTGATGGTCACGACCATCTGCTTCGTGGACGACCCTGAGCGCAGCCTGCGGGAGATACACCGGGTGCTGGTACCGGGCGGGGTGGTGGTCATAGGATATGTGGATGCGGACAGCGCATTGGGACGGGAATATCTGGAGCGGAAGGACCGGAGCCATTTCTACCGGGTGGCCACCTTCTACGGCAGCCGGCGGATTCGGGAACTGCTGGAGCATTGCGGTTTCCGTGGTCTCGAGTTCCGGCAGACACTGTTCCGGCATCCGGACCGGATGTCGGCGCCGGATCCGGTGGAGAAGGGTTTCGGCCGCGGCGGTTTCGTAGCGGTGCGGGCGGTGAAGGAGAAGGACTGATATGCTGCGCAGGCTGGACATGTGCGTGAACCACGCGCGGCGGGTGAAGCGATACCGCCGGGTGCATTTCGAGCCGGGAATGAACGTGATAATCGGGCCCAACGGCACGGGAAAGAGCACGATTCTGCGGGCCATTGCCGACTGCGGGCACTGCCGGCGGCGGGAGGAGGGCGAGACTCATTACGTGATACTGGAGACGGATACGGCGGTTCCCCGCATACGGTCAGGGCATCAGCGCAGCGACCGGGTGACGCACATGATACTGGAGACCCGGGCGCTGTTTTCCTCCCACGGGGAGATAATCCAGACGGCCTTTTCGACCATCCGGATTTCCCGGGCCACCTGCCTGTTGCTCGACGAGCCGGAGACGGCGCAGGATTTCGACCACCTGCTGGCGTTGCGCAAGGCGATGAAACGGGCGGTGGATCACGGTGCCCAGATCATCTGCGCGACGCACGAGGTACTTTTCTGGGAAGGGGCGCATGTCATCGAACTGCGGCGCGGTTACCGGGACCGGGTGATCCGGGAGTTCTGTCATCTGAAGTGCATTGACAACGAGCGCAGGGAATGAAGACCACGCTGGAGTGCGTACCCTGTTTCGTGCGGCAGGCGGCGGAGGCCGTGGACCTGGTGGTGAAGGACCGGCAGCGGCGCGAGACCCTGCTGAGGATCCTGCTGCGGGCGATCGCCGAAGCGGATTGGAGCGGGACCCCTCCGGTGGTGGGCCAGCAGATCCACCGCGTCATCCGGCGGGAGTTATCCTCGCCGGATCCGTACCGGGAACTGAAAGAGCGGATGAACCGGGTGGCGGCGGAGCTGCTGCCGCGGTTGCGGGAGGCGGTCCGGGAGAGGGGGAACGTGGAGGAAGCGGTGATCAGGGTGGTGGCGGCGGGCAACCTGCTGGACGCCGGAGCGAAGAGCGGCATCGGACCGGAGGAGTTCGCCGCGGTGCTTGACCGGCTGTGGAACATGCCGTTGAAGGGTGACCCGGCGAGGTTTTTCGGCCGGGCCCGCGAGGCGGAAAGGATCCTCTACCTGGCGGACAATGCGGGTGAGATCGTGCTCGACCGGCTGCTGATCGAGCGGCTTCCGCGGGGAAGGGTGACGCTCGCTGTGCGGGGAGCTCCTACACTGAATGACGCTACGCTTGAAGATGCCCGCCGGGCGGGTCTGACCGAACTGGTCCGGGTTATCTCCAACGGATCGGATGCGCCGGGCACGATCCTTTCGGACTGTTCGCCGGAATTCCGCGAGGAGTTCGACCGCGCAGACCTGATCATTTCGAAAGGGCAGGGCAATTTCGAGACGCTGTCAGAGGAAGACGGGAGGATATTCTTTCTTTTCACGGTGAAGTGCGAAGTGGTGGGGCGCAAGATCGGGTCCGATCCGGGCACTCTTGTCTGCCTGGGCTCGGACGAAATGAAATGATGGGAGGAATCCATGCAGACGGCTGAGAAGCAGGGAAGCGGTGAGCTGAAGATCGCGATTCCATCGGCTGGAGGCAGGGTATCCGCGCACTTCGGCAGGGCGGAGCGTTTCGTGCTGCTGGATGTGGATCCGGAGGGGAGGCGGATCGTGAGGATGGAAGAGAAGGTTCCTCCGGAACATGAGCCTGGGGTGCTGCCGCGGTGGCTGGAGGAGATGGGGGTGAAGGTGGTCATTACGGGGGGTATCGGGATGATGGCGAGAAGGTTGCTGGAGGAAGCGGGAATCCGCGTAGTAGCCGGGGTGCCGGAAGAGGAACCGGAAAAGCTGGCGATGGAATACCTGGCGGGGAAGCTCCGGGATGCGGAAGGCGGATGCGGTCACTGAGAGGGACGGGCCGGGCTGGTGACCAATCACGCGGAGGGGCATATCCGGCTGACGATCCTGGTGGATAACCAGGCGGCTGCCGGCCTGGCGGCCGAGCACGGGTTCAGTGTGTGGATCGAAACGCCCGCCGGTGCAGTGCTGTTCGACACCGGCCAGGGACAGGCTCTTGGAGAGAACTTCCGGCGGCTGGGCATTCCCCTGGAGCGGGCGGCGGCCATCGTTCTGAGCCACGGACACTACGACCACACAGGCGGGTTGCCGTTGGCCGTGCGGATCGCGCCGCAGGCGAAGATCTTCGCCCACCCGCAGGCGGCAGTGGAGCGGTGGAGCGTGCGGGAGACCGCGCGAGACATTTCGGCGCAGGATGCGGCGGGGCTGCTGAAGGAAAGCGGCGGCAGGGTGATCCTGACCGAGTCGGCAACGGAGGTACTGCCGGGGGTTCACGTGACCGGGGAGATTCCCCGCCGGACGGACTTCGAAGACGTAGGCGGACCCTATTTCCTGGACCGGCAGGGCAGGCGGCCGGACCTTATCCCGGACGATCAGGCGCTCTGGCTGGAGGCGGAAGGCGGGCTGGTGGTGGTGTTGGGGTGTGCTCATGCGGGAGTGGTGAACACGCTGGAGTACATCCGGGAACTGAATCCGCCGGAGCGGATCCGGGCAGTGGTGGGGGGCATGCATCTGGCGGCGGCATCGGCGGAGAGACTGAGGGCCACCGGCCGCTATCTTCGGGAGTCGGAGATCGAACTGGTGGTTCCGTGTCATTGCACCGGCGATAAAGCGGTAGCCGCGTTGCGGGCGATGCTGGGGGACAGGGTGCGTCCCTGTCATGCCGGGGCGACATACGTTTTTGCGGCGCGAGAGGAAGGATGAAGCACAGGGCGCAGTTGATGGAAAACATGGCCCGGAGGCGGCAGCGGGAGGAGGTGTACCGCCGGTACGGGTATGACGTCGAGCGGGCGCTGGATTTCGTGATGTCGGCGGCGGAGCCGCTGATGGGTCGGGTGCTGGAGGTGGGCACGGGGAAGGGACGGCTGCTTTCGCGTCTGGCACAGCAGGCGGAGGAGGTGGTGACGGTGGACATAGATGCGGGGGAACAGCGGATGGCGCGGCTGGCCCTGGAACTGGAGGGGACCGCGCACCGGGTGAGGTTCGTCACTGCGGATGCCGCACATCTGCCTTTCGGCGAGGCGGAATTCGATGTCGTGGTAAGCATGAACACGTTGCATCACCTGGCGGACTGGAGGGCGGTACTGAGGGAGATGATCCGGGTATCGGCTCCCGGCGGACGGATCGTCCTGGCGGACTTCGATGAGGAGGGATTCCGGATTTTCGATCGGATTCACCGCGACGAGGGCAGGGTACATGGGCGGGTGTTTTACGATCCGGAGGAAGTCGCCCGGTTTCTGGCGCAGGAGGGCGGCATGCAGGTCGGACGGCGGCAGGGCCCGGCGCAGTGGGTGATGGTGGGATGGAAGGCCTCCCCGGCGGTGGTCCCGCCCTCCGGCCGAGGCTGGCAGCGGTCGGTGTCCCGGGGCCTATTCCATGGCTCCCAGGATGAGTGAGAGCAGCGCCATGCGTAACACCACCCCGTTGAACGCCTCGATCCAATAGCGGGCGTGCCGGGTGCTGTCCACATCGGTGAGCAGCTCGTCCATGCGCGGCAGGGAATGGAGTACAATCGCGTGCCGCTGGGCCTTTTCCTTGAGCAGCTTCCGGGTGACCTGGTACTGGGGCGGCGTGCGGCCGCGATCCTCGCGGGCTTCCTCGCGCGCCTTGGTATAGTCGGCCTGCACCACCGGTTCCATGTAGATGACGTCCGCCTCGGAGATCACGTCGGCCACGTTATCGGCTTCGCGGAAGGGCAGTCCCAGTTCCCGGAGTTCGGCCTTGAATTCGGGCGTAAGGGCCATCTGCGGCGGTGCCACGTAGGTGGCTTCGATATCGAACTGGGTCATGGCGTAGCTGATCGAATGCATGGTGCGCATGCGCATGTCGCCGACGAGCAGAAAATGGAGCCCGTCCAGGGTGCCCAGCTCGTTGCGGATGGTGTAGAGATCCGTCAGGACCTGGGTGGGATGTTCGCCCCATCCGTCCCCGCAGTTTATCACCGGCACTGAGGCCCACTTCGCGGCCTCGGCCGGTGCCCCCTGCTGGAAATGGCGCATGGCGATCACGTCGCCGTAGTATTCCAGCATGTGAACCGTATCTTTGATGGACTCCTGATAGAAGTCGCCTGCCCGGGTCATCTTGGCATCGGCGAATCCGACCACGTGCCCGCCCAGTCGATGCATGGCAGCTTCAGTAGAAAGCCGGGTGCGGGTGCTGGGCTGATAAAAGGCCACCACCAGGATTTTTTCCTTCAGCATATCGCTGTTACGGCGGCGTTTGGCGATGGGCGCCAGCTCGTCGCACACTTCAAAGACGTGGTCATATTCCATCCGTTCCCAATCCTTGAGACCCAGGATATCGCGTCCCAGAAAACTCCTCATGGCGTCCTCCTTTCCTCCATCGCCGCGGGATGGCCCATACATTCTCATCCCATAGCAGAATCACCGGCCACTTTCACCAAAAATCTGATCCGTGGAACAGATCAATCCGACGCCGGCCCGCGCTTTCCGGATCGACTTCTGTTCGGTCAGGAAGGGGACGACATTGGAACTTCGAGGGACGTCAGGAGAAGGAAGGGCCGGGTTGACTGGCGGGGAGATGCTGGTTGGTGCCTCCGTGGACTTTCCTGCGGCCCTTCAGGCGGGAAAGGATTCGAGATGCCGTGTG
>QNAJ01000046.1 GCA_003641465.1 Verrucomicrobiota bacterium
CGATACTGCTGGCCCGCCGCGTGGGGGCGGACGTAATTCTGGCCGGAAGCGGACTGACCGCACCCATCGCATGCATGGCGGCGCGTATAAGTGGCGCCCGCGCCTTCACCTATGTTCACGGGTACGACTTGGCCGCTCCGCACCCGGTCTATCGGACCGTATGGAGTCCGTTCTTCAGGCGTCTCGACGGCCTCATTGTGAACAGCCGGGCGACGCGCACGCTGGCCCTGGGAATAGGGGTGCCCGCAGCGAGGATTCATCTCATCCATCCCGGCGTGACCCTGCCGGACTTGGATCCGCGAGCCGGGGAACAGTTCCGTGATCAGTACGGATTGGACGACCGCCCTCTCATGCTGTCTGTGGGGCGCCTGACACGCCGCAAGGGTCTGGTTCCGTTTGTGCGCGACGTCCTTCCGCTGGTCGTCAGCGCGGAACCAACTGTGTGTCTGTTGATCGTGGGCGACGTCCCAAGAGGCGCATTAGCAGCGCACGCGGTTTCGCCGTCGGTGATCCTGAAGGCGGCACGGGCGGCGGGTGTGGCGGAGAATGTGCGTTGGTTGGGCTTCTTTCCCCCTGGAAAGAGGCTCACGGCGGCATTCAGTGCGGCGGACGTGCATGTTTTTCCCACGCAGAGTAGGCCACATGATCCGGAGGGATTCGGCATGGTGGCCGTGGAGGCCGCAGCGCATGGTGTGCCTACGGTAGCTTATGCTGCCGGTGGTGTGGTGGATGCAGTTGCGGACGGAGTCTCCGGGCGTCTGGTCGCCGAGGGGGATCACGAGGCGTTTGCACAGGCGATTCTGGCATACCTCCGCCAACGGGGGGCATACGCGAAGGAGTGCCGCCGTTTCGCAGAAGGCTTTACATGGACATTGTTCGGAGAAAAGATGCGCCGGGTTCTGCTGGCGAATAACAATTGAGAGCTCTTGAAGCTGCGGCTCCGGAACCCAGGTCCTGGGTAACTGCGTTGAAAGCCCGGCAGGTGGCTGTGGCGTCAGGGTATCGTGGATGTGAAAGGACAGGGCGAGATGAGATTGGGAATCTGGTTTCCGGCGGTGCGGTGCGGCAGCGGCACAGATCAGTTCACCATGCGCCTCTGCACCGCCTTGAGGGAGCGGGGCATGCGGGCTGCGATCAGCTGGATTCCTCACCGGGGGGAGTATATCCCGTGGTTGGTGGCCCGCCCGCGTCCGCCGGAATGGGCCGGGGTGGCGCACGTCAACACGTGGCTACCGCGATTGTTGTTTCCTGAAGAGCTGCCGGTCGTGGCGACCATTCATTCATGTGTTCACGATCCGGCGTTGTCACCCTACAAGACGCGCGCGCAGGCTCTCTATCACCGCCTTTGGATTCTTCCCAACGAGGCGGCGGTCATGAAGCGTGCGCGCATACTCGTTGCTGTAAGCCGGTATACCGCGGAGCGGGTTCGAGCGGCATTTGGTGTGGCGGATATCCGGGTCATTTACAATGGGGTTGATTGCAGGCGGTTTGCACCTGCGCCCCGCACAGGGCCGCACCGCCCGTTTCGCCTGCTCTATGTTGGTAACTGGTCGCCGCTCAAGGGGGTCGAATTCCTGGGACCGGTCATGGAGCGTCTGGGAGGGGCATTTGAGTTGGCGTACACGCGGGACCGTTGCGGCCGTCATGCGCGGTATCGCCTGCCCGGGAATTGCCGTGATCTCGGGCGCCTCGGCGGGGATGACCTGGTCCGGGCGTATCAGGAGGCGGACACGTTGTTTCTCCCCAGTCATCTTGAGGGGCTGCCTCTGACGGTGCTGGAGGCCATGGCCTGCGGCCTTCCGGTGATTGCGGCGCAGGTCGCCTCGCTCCCCGAAGTTGTGGAGCACGGGGTGACGGGATTGCTCTGCAGGCACTCGGTGGAGGAGTTCGCCGAAGCATGCAGAGACGTGGCGGATCCATCCGTATGGCGGTCCATGCGCGAGGGAGCGCGCGAACGTGTCGAGCAATTGTTCGCCGAGTCCGATATGGTTGAGCGGTACATTTCGCTGTACGAGGAGCTCTGCTCATGACGCTGGCGGAGTTTCTCAGGGATATCGGGAGCGAGACTCTTCAGGGTCTCGGCATCAGGAGGTGAAAGGCGCGGCCGCTGGCGGCGGTGAATCGGTAATTATGGCGGAGCCGTACAACCTGGTAATGAGTATTGCATCATACTGCAGCACCCAAGTAACTGGTGCACAGGGAGGCGGCTACCGGTAGCTGGCTGTGCTGTTTCAGTGCGAACGTAGGAAAGGGGGACGCCACACTCGTAGTGAACTTTCCTGTGTGAAAGAGAAGCGCTCGCGTATGAAGAAGAACGGTGAGAACAATAGCGTATACCGAGTTAGGAATTCAGGCTTGGGAGCCAGCAGAGTTTCTCAGGATGAGTGAGTAACAGCGGGTAATCCGACACTGAACGCGGGGAAGCGCTTGGCGTAACACCTGGGCTCGGCAGATAGAGTTTGGTTGGCAGGCTGAATCAGACCTTGGCAATCCCGGCGGCTTGAGCCTGGTGCTCGCGGGTTTTTCTTGGATGGAGCTATGACGGGAAGGATACTGGCCCCTGCGGACCACCAGGAGGTTGTGAAAGCGGCTTGATTTCGGTCGGCAGGGAAGGGTGGCAAAATTGTTCCAGAATTGCTGATGGAACAATATGATGGCAGGAGTGAGGATGAGATTGCTTTATGCGAGTCACGCCCCTTTGCGGTCACGTCGCGCTGATGCCGTCAATGTCATGAGAATGTGCGAGGCATTGGCAAAAGAAGGGCACAAGGTAGAGCTGGCGGTTCCGAATTACAGGAGAACGGACCTTAGAATAGAGGATCTGTATGCGTACTACGGGGTAGAACCCATTTTTCAGATAAGGTTTCTGCCGGCGAGAATGGCGGTCCAGGGCACGAACCCTTATGCCCTTGCCGTGCTGCAGAGAGTGCATCAGACAAGGCCGGATCTGTTGTATACGCGGTCTGCTAAAGTGTTGGCGCTTTGCAGCCGACTGGCCCGGGTACGCTTGCTGGTCGAGATACATCACATTCCGTCTGGTATGGATCGGGCGGCATGGAGGATATTGACGCGCATTGCGGGGCAGGAGCGACTGGCACGCGTTGTAGTGATCAACCGTGCGCTTGCAGAGGCAGTGAGTAGGGAGTACGGTTTTCCGGCTGAGCTTGTGGCGGTAGTCCCCAGCGCCGCACCGGATCCGGCGCGAGTGAAACCCGCCGCGATAGCCGGGGACAAAGGTTTTCCAGTTGGTTACGCGGGGGCTTTTCGTCCTGGACATGGCATAGACCTTATTTTCGAGCTGGCCCGGCGCCTGCCGGACATGCAGTTCTACCTGTGGGGTGGTACAAAAGAGGAACTGGCAACGTTTGCCGAACGGAAACCTGAAAACGTGAAGCTTTATGGATGGGTTCCACCTGCCGCCATACCTTCATACCTAGCTGCCATGGAAGTTCTATTGGCGCCCTATCAACGGAGAGTGACCACTGAAGGGGGAACCGACATTGCTCGATGGATAAGCCCGACCAAATTGTTTGACTACATGGCCGTGGGACGCGCCGTGGTGGCCTCCGACTTGCCATCTGTCCGGGAGGTGCTGTGCCATGGAAAGACCGGCCTGCTATGCGATCCTGACTCGGTGGATGAATGGTGCTTGGCCCTGCAATCTCTTAGGGCGCATGCGGAACTGCGCAATCGCTTGGGCGCAAATGCACGGCGGCGTTTTCTGGAATGCTATTCGACCCAAATTCGTGCTCAACGGGTGATTGAGGGCCTCACGATTGATAGGGACGGGCGCAAACGGTGACTCTACGGCACAGAAAGAGCAGGAGACTTGGCCCGATAATAGAGGTTACCGTATATGCTGCGGCGGCCCCCATGATGCCAAATCGCGGTACAAGGGATACCAGGAGTAGCAGCAGTACAACTGCGGAAACCAGACCTGTGAGGTTGGTATACTGTGGACGACCGATAGCTATGGCTGTGGGTGTTAGCCAAACAAAAATGATTCGCCACAGCACGCCCCAGATCATGATCCGTGCAGCAGTCGCAGCAGGCAGGAATTCGACTCCTGCGGTCAGCGTCAGGAAAGGCCCTACCAATGCGATGAATAACAAACTGGCTGGGACGCCCATGAAAGCGAGCAACCGGGTGAGATGGAGAACATAGACCGGGAACTGGTCGCGGTGTTTCACCCATTGCATTGCCAATTCCGGAAAGAGGGCTTCATACAGCACGTCGGTGATCCGTAGGAGAAACTGCACTAACTCGCGGGCGAGCCGGTACAAACCTGCGCCACTGGAACCAGCCAAATAACCGACCAGGAGAACATCCCCATTGCACACTATTGTCCGCCAAATATTTCCAAGGTGGCTATGAAGAAGGAACCGTACAAGTGATCCATACCACGGTCTTAGTCTGGAAATGTTACCGATGATGCCATTGCTGAGACGCGCTGCGGTGTGGTGGGAAAGTGCCAACAATATGATACTACCCACGAGACTAGCGGCCGCGATAGCAGCGGCCGCAGAGATGATGCTCGCTTTGATTGTCAGGGCCACTAGAAGGCAGATGACCCGGAGTGTGCCATGTATTGCTTGCCAAGCTGCGAGCAGCGGAAACCGGTCGGCAAGACGCAGCACGGCTGCGCCAGTATCATTGGCAGCCATAAGTATGAAGCCGATCGCCAGGATGCGCGCGGTGCATACCCATACCTTAGGTAGGTGCAGCCATGCAGCCGCATATCCGGTCAGGAAAAAAGCGATAACGGCAAAAATCATACCGGATACCAGGCTGAGACGCAGAGCCAGCCGGATTACTGCGTTGAGCGAGCGGCTGTCATTTCTGGATAGAAAATCGCTCCCGTATTTAATGCAGGCCTCCCACACTCGCAGATCTACCACCGAGGCGAGGACGGACAGGAACGACAAGGATATTGCCAGCAGGCCGAATCCCGTCGGCCCCAGCTTGCGAGCCGCTATCAGACTGGAGAGGGCCAGCAGAAGGCCTGCTCCGGTCTTACCTACGAAAGCCCAGAAGGAATTACCCGCAAGATTGCGATAGCGACTCGCTTGGACCTTGGTTAGCAGTTTCTCACGTACCTTCACATCGGGCTCCCGGTTCTCGTGAACGAGTAGAGGAATGGTGGCGGTCACATTTGTCGTAGACAACAGTTTTTTGTCTCCTGGTGGGATGTTGCTAAGGAACGGAGTTGCGTTCGGAGGTCACTGCCGCTAGAGTGTCCGCGTGATTTTCTTGCCGTCTTTGCGGGACATTTTGCGCTTCGGAAAGCCATGAAGGGGATCGTACTGGCAGGCGGGCTGGGTACGCGGCTCAAGCCGCTGACCAAGATCACCAATAAGCACCTGCTTCCCATCTACAACAAACCCATGATCTACTACCCGATCCAGATGCTGGTGGACGCAGGTATTGAGGACATCATGATCGTGACCGGCGGAAATCACGCCGGGGAATTCCTGCGCCTGCTGGGAAACGGGCATGAATTCGGCCTGAAGCGTCTGCACTACACCTACCAGGAAGGCGAGGGCGGTATCGCCGAGGCTCTGGGGCTCACCGAGGAATTCGCCGACGGAGACCGCGTGGTAGTCGTGCTCGGCGACAACATTCTGGAACACGGCATCCGGCGCGGAGTGGAGGCCTTCCGCAAGCAGGAAAGAGGAGCCCGGATCTTTCTCAAGGAAGTTGAGCACCCTTGGGAATACGGAATTGCCGAAATCGAGGAGGGCCGCATACGCCGCATCCGGGAAAAGCCCAAGGACAGTCCCAGCCGCCTGGCGGTTATCGGCGTGTACATGTACCCGCCGGATGTCTACGAAATCGTCCGCGGCCTGAAACCCTCCGCCCGCGGGGAACTGGAGATCACCGACGTCAACAACGCCTACCTGGAACGTGGAGAACTGGAATACGAAATTGTTTCCGGCTGGTGGCTGGACGCCGGGTAGAACCATGAGGCTCTGCTTCGGGCGAATCTCACCATCGCCCGGCGGGAAGGTGTCACCCTGTAAAGCCGATGAAGATTACGATTCTGGGCGCCAGAGGGATGCTGGGCAGAGATCTGGGGGATATCTGCCGGGCGGCCGGCCACGAAACCGTGGAATACGACCTTCCGGAACTGGACGTAACCGACGCGGTGGGGGTTTTCCGGACAATTCCGGAGTGTGACTGGGTGGTGAATTGCGCCGCGTACACCGATGTGGACGGCGCCCAGTCCCACCGGGAAGAGGCTTTTGCGGTGAACTGCGACGGTGCACGGAACGTGGCGCGTGCATGTGCGCGGAAACGCATCCCGCTGCTCCACATCAGCACCGACTACGTGTTCAACGGCTATCGCAATACTCCCTATGCCGAGAACGATGAGCCGGATCCCATAAACATCTACGGGGCCAGCAAGCTGGCCGGCGAGAAAGCTATCAAGGCGGAGGGAGGGCGCTACGTAATCGTGCGCACTCAGGCGCTTTTCGGTCGGCACGGGCACAATTTCGTCAAGGCCATCATCCGCCTCCTGCAGGAAAAGGATTCCCTGGGTGTTGTAGTGGACCAGGTAACCTGCCCCACCTACACGCGCCACCTCGCAGAGGCCGTTGAAAGCCTGCTGCATCTGGATTTTACCGGCGTGATCCACGTTTCGGCGGAAGGCGAGTGCTCATGGTACCGGTTTGCCCGCGAGATCGCCGCCCACGTGCGTCCCTCGGTGGAGATCAATCCGATCACTTCAGTGGATCTGGGACGACCGGCGCGGCGTCCCCCCTATGCGGTGCTGGACAAGAAGCGCTTCACCCTGCTGACCGGTCGGAAAATGCCCCACTGGCAGCAGGGCCTGGTGGAATACCTGCAGGAGGAGGGGCTGCTTCCGGCTGAGGGGAGGCAAGGGGAGGAAAACGGATGAGAATACTGGTAACCGGAGGAGCGGGGTTCATCGGGTCGAATTTTATCCGTTATATGCTCAGCACCTATCCGGAAGTGCAGGTCGTCAACCTGGACCTTCTCACTTACGCGGGGAACCTCGAGAATCTGGCCGATGTGCAGGCAGATTCACGCTACAGGTTCCTGCGCGGCGATATTGCCTCCGAAGAGGACGTGGATCGCGCTTTCTCACTGGGTCCCTACGATGCCGTGGTCAACTTCGCCGCCGAGAGCCACGTTGACCGGAGCCTTCACCTGGGGGTTGACCGCTTCATACGCACCAATATCGCCGGGACACAGATGCTGCTTGATGCTCTGCGGAGGCAGGGGACCGGAAGGCTGCTGCAGGTTTCTACCGACGAGGTATACGGGGCCCTGGGGGAGAGCGGCCGGTTCAGCGAGGATACCCCCTTGGCGCCCAACAACCCTTACGCGGCAACCAAGGCCGCCGCCGACCTTCTGGTCCGCGCGGCCGTGCATTCGCACGGTCTGGACGCAGTGATAACCCGCTGCTCCAATAACTTCGGGCCCTACCAGTTTCCCGAGAAGCTGATCCCCTTGATGATCGCCAATGCCCTGGAGGACCGGCCGCTGCCGGTCTACGGCGACGGACTGCACGTGCGGGACTGGATCTACGTGGAAGACCATTGCCGGGCGCTGGACCTGGTGCTGCGGCGCGGTCGCCGCGGTGCGGTCTACAACATCGGTGGGGGAAACGAGATGCCCAACATTGAGCTGGTGCGCCGTATCCTCAAGCTGCTGGGTAAGCCCGAGAGCCTCATCCGGTTCGTCAAGGACCGCCCGGGACACGATCGCCGCTATGCGATGGACGCCGGTCTGCTGCGCCGCGAACTCGGGTGGGCACCGAAGTATCAATTCGATGAGGCGTTGCGGCTGACTATCGACTGGTACCGCGTTCACCGCGAGTGGCTCGATCACGTGCGCAGCGGGGAGTACCGCCGCTACTACGAGAAGATGTACGGCGACCGCTGAGCGTCCGCGCAGGTGAACTTCCCTCTCAGGAGCCGGGCCGGCGCAGCCGCAGGTTCCAGGCCCGCCGGATGAGAAAAACGCTCACGAACGCACAGAAAGCCCAGTACATTTCCTGAAGCTCCTCGTTCTGACTCGCGATCACCTTCAGAAAGCGGCCCGGAATGCATGCCGGCTGCATATCCTCGATCCCGTCAGCGGTCACGTCGATCAGTTCGGGTACCAGAAAGCAGAGCGCCATGAGCGGCGGCGGCAGGTAGCGGCGGGCTGGGGAGTCGTCGCGCCGGTTCCACTTGTACAGCGCGAGGGGCAGAATGATGCCGAAAAGCTTCATGAAAATGGAGAAAACATCCTTGGGGTGGATATATTGCAGCCTGAGGTTATGCAGGTTCAATTCCCCCTGCTCGTTGACCTCTTTCACCTTCTCGGGCGTCTCGAATCCCAGGACACGCTGGCCCCAGCTTATTTCCTCTCCGGCGCATACAAAGAAGAACAAGGCCAGGAAAGCCAGATATGCGCGCGCCGGAAGCGACATTGTTCGATAGCGTTTCAAGACGCTGGCCGCGGTTATCGCCGCCAGAAGGAAACCGATAAAGGTCAGCCATTCCACCCCGCGGTCCTCCCCCTGAAGCCAGCGCGAATGGAAATCCGGCTGCCAGGCCAGTATCACCCAGTAGGCCGCGAACGACAGTGCGAATGCCGCCAGTGTCACCCACACGATTTTCTGCGAGTTCATCCGGCTCGCCTTTCCCCTTTCCGGAGAACAGTTCTCTTGACAACTGCGTAGCCTCAGGTCTCTATCACGTCTGGAACAAAAGTCAACCTGCGGACGGGAAAAGAAGTCTGTGAGTGGAGGAGAAAGGATAGAAATCTCTTTCGACGGGAAGGTGGTCCTCGCGGCCGAGCTCTACGATTGTCCTGAAGCCGAGGCATTGAGCCGCCGGCTGCCGCTGCG
>QNAJ01000047.1 GCA_003641465.1 Verrucomicrobiota bacterium
CGAAGGCCGCTCATCAATTGGGCCAGATCCGTGCCGCGGTGCAGGCCTATTACGGGGAGTACGGGACCATGCCCTCTCCGGATGATCAAGGTGTGACCGACTATGCCTACGGGTCGAAGAGCTGCAGTCATAAGCAGAACGTCGTGATGAGAATTCTGCGGGGGAAGGACACCACCAACAACTACCGGGGGTTGATTTTCCTGACGGTTCCGGAAGACTCCTTGACCGGAACCGACAAGGATGGAAACAGCTACACGGAGGCCGACGGCTACTACCTCGATCCTTGGGGAAATCCATATATGATTGCTATGGACTGCAACTATGACGGGATACTGCAAATAACGGGCCTGGACGATCCAGCGCAGGATTACGTCCGTGAGCTTTCGGTGGGAGATGACGGGATTTTCCGAGGATTGACCATAGGAGTGATGTCTTACGGGCCTGATTCAGAGCGGCTGGATTCGTTCATGACCTCATGGTAAGTCCCGCGAAGCAGCAGGTTACGATGATGCTCGGGGCAGCCTCCCAGGGGCTGAAAGCTTTCGGATTCCGTGTTGACCGCGCGTGGGGTGCTGGATAAGGTCGGGGGTTTTCTGGGGCCGGCGGGCTATTCACCGGCGAGTCCCAGGAGTCGGATCGGAGGAAAAGACAGATGGCCATGCTGATCGGCAAGTTTCACCGGCTGATCCAGTCCCGGCTGTTGTGGGCGGGGTTCCTAGTGATTGTGGTGTTCACTTTTGTCATCTGGGGGATGGTAACACCGCGGGCTACACGTCAGGCCCGAAGGCGCACATCAGTGGGGATCATCGGGGGGCGGCCGGTGAGCCATGAGGAATTCCGTGCAGCATATCTTAAAGCCTATCTGTCACTGGTTATGACGTTGGACCGCCATCCGGAAATAGATCCGGCGCTTGACCGCGAGCTGCGCAGGGAAGCCTGGAAACAGCTGGTCGAATTGCATACGGCGCGGCAGTTGGGTCTTAGCGCTGCTGACCAGGAAGTGATCAATACTATCCGCCGGGACAGGCATTTTCTGGTCGAGGGGAAATTCAGTCCGGCCCATTACGAGGCTTTCATTCGAATGCTGGGCGAGACTTTCGGGCTGTCGGAAAAGGGATTCGAGGAACACGTGCGCGAACAGATCATTCTTCAGAAGTTGAGGATGATGGTGACCCAAGCGGCTCTGGTATCGCCTTATGAGCAGCAGCGTGCCTTCCGGCTGCTTACCGACAGTTTCGATCTGGATTATGTGATACTCAGCAACTCTTTGGTGAAAGACAAGGTGAAGCTCTCAGATGAGCAAGTGCGTGCCTTCTACGAACGTGATCCTGAGAAATTCGCGATACCGCCGAAGGTGCGGGTGAAGTATGTCTGCTTCCCGGTATCCAATTACATGACGCAGGTTACAGTGACCGAAGAGGAGTTGCGTGACTATTACGACCAGCACATAGACGACTTCACGGCGCCGGCAACAACCGACCGAACCGCACGTGCCGATTCCGGGGAGGAGAACACTGACATTACTACGACTCAGGAAGAGGCCGAAGCTCAAGGGCCGCAATCTACGAATGAACTGGTAAGGCCCTTTGAAGAAGTGCGGGACCAGATCGAACAGACCGTTTTGCATCAGAAGGCACTGGATGCTGCAGCGGACGAGGCCACCGCATTTGTGGTTATGCTGGCTCCGGATCGGGAAGGCAATCAGCCGGAGTTCGATGAGGCTGCTGCGGAGAAGGGACTGCAGGTATTTGAACCGCCTCCCTTTGCGACAGACGAGGTCCCTGAGGGAGTGAGTGCCGGGCTGGAATTCACCCGCACGGCTTTCTCCCTGACAAAGGCACCCGACGAATATTTCAGTGACGCGGTCATAGGAACTGATGCGGTCTATGTAATCGCACTGAAAGAGAAGTTGGAACGGCGCGTGCCAGCCTTCGAGGAAGTGAAGGATCGTGTCCGAAGCGCGGCGGAGCGCGAGGAGATCGACCGGCTTCTGCTTGGTTTCGCCCGCGATCTGCATTCCACCGCGGAGAGCGAGATGAAAAAGGATCCCACCAATTGTCTGGTGCGCGCGGCGAGGCATATGGGGGTACCGGTATACAGCGTAACCAACGTCACCGCGGCATCGGGAGTGACCAATTGCGTTTACTCGGATCTGATCATGAGGGCGGTACTTGTCCGGTCGGAGGGCGAACTGACAGAGCCGGTGCCTGCCGACGGGGCGCTGCTGGTTGCGTATGTTCGATCTCGAAAAGCGGCCGATCCGCAGCTCTTTGCATCGTACAAGCAGCCGATCATTACTGCGCTGCGGCGGGAGCGCGGCAGGATGTTGTGGGAGAGTTTTGAAGACTTCCTCCTGAGAGGTGCAGCGGTTTCCAACCGTATCTTGCGAGCCGCGGGAGAGGAGGGCGGCGCTCCCGAAGCCGAGAAGGGCCGGGATGAAACAGACCGCGGTCCGTAAGCACGCCGATTAGAGGCAGTGAGCCACAAATGCGGGTGCTGATAATAGGAGCCGGTAACACGGGGCTACAGCTCGGCGCCCGGCTGTCAGCTCTTCACCACGAGGTAGTGATCGTAGACAACGGTCGCGAGGGAGTCGAGCGGGCCCGGGAATCTCTGGATGCACTGGTCATCGAAGGATGGGGTGCCGCTCCGCGGGTCCTGGACGAGGCTGGCATACGGGAAAGCAATTTGGTTGCGGCGGTCACGGGAAGCGACGAGGTCAACATCCTGGCATGTGCCTATGCGGCTGCGGTAGGAGTTGGGCACAAGATAGCGAGGGTCCGGAACACTGATTACTTTGAAGGCTGGCCGGGTGAGGGGTTGCGCGGAATGGGCGTGGACCGGGTGGTCTGCGACGTTGAAGTGACTGCCAAGGAAATCCGGAATGTGCTGCGGTTGCCCGGCACAGTGGAAGTGGCCGAGCTGCTGGGCGGCCGGCTGATCGTGGTGGGTATAAGAGTGCGCTCAGGCAGCCCGCTGGCAGGCCGCCGGCTTGAGGAGCTGCCCCGGTTCGGAGAGCCGTCGCAGAAATTCCGGCTGGTCGGCGTGGTGCGCGGGGATGAGGCCTTTGTGCCGCATGGCCGGACACTGGTCACAACGGGTGACGTGGTGTACCTGGCGGTAAACACGCGGGATGTGGATGAAGTTCTGGATTGGGTTCAGCCCTCCCGGCGACGCGGCTCGAGGGTGATCATAGTCGGTGGCGGCGCCGTGGGGCGCCGCTTGGCGGCGCTGCTTCAACCGGAGATGGAGGTAGTGCTTGTGGAGCGGGACCGCACCCGGGCAGAGCGCTGCAGTGCCGAGTGCCGCGGTGTGACGGTCGTTCATGGCGATTGCCTTGAGGAGGAGACCTTGCGGGAAGCAGCGCCGGACGATCAGACGGGTTTTGCAGCGGTTACCGGCGATGACGAGAACAATATCATTGCTTGCCTCCTGGCTCGACGCTTGGGCATCGGATTGACAGTGGCCCGGATATCACGCCAGCACTATTCGCCGGTCATCAGCACTCTGGAAATCGTGGATCGCGTAGTGAATGACCATTCTGCCCTGCTGAACGCCATCATGGGATACGTGCGGGGAGGGCATGTGCGCGCTTCGCGCTCGCTGGATGGCTTCCCCGGGGAGATCCTTGAGATTGCGGTTGAGAAGAAGTCCCGCTGGGAGGGCCGGCGCCTGGAGTCGGCGGCCTTGCCGCAGGGCGCCATTGTGGCCGCTCTGCAGCGGGGTGAGGAGATTATTATTCCAACGGGACAAACCCGCTTGACCGCCGGTGACGTCATGGTGATCTTTTCTTCACCGGAAGCGGTCGCAAGAATCCGTCCTTAGAAATGGGCCGAGTTTTCACCGAGGGGATTTGAAACGCAGAGGATCCTGAGGGGCTCGGCCAAACCGGGTTCCCGCGAGTGAAGTGAACATAAGGGCAGTTCTGAGACTAGTTGCGGTGGTGCTGGTGATCATTGGCGCGGCTATGGCGGTCTGCGCCTTGGTTTCTCATTTCTGCGGTGATCCGGCGTGCGCAGAACGCTCCATGGTGACCGCTTCAGTGGTGGTGGTAAGCCTGGGGTTAGTCGGAGTGGTGCTTACTCGGGGAGCTGACCGCCGGGAATTGGGGCGGCGCGATGGGTTTGCCATCGTTACCTTTGGATGGCTTGCTGCTGCGGTGGCTGGAGCGCTCCCCTATGTCCTCTCGGGTCTCATAAGGAATCCGATCAGTGCGCTATTCGAAACCATGTCAGGGCTTACCACGACGGGGGCGACGGTACTTTCAAATCTGGAAGAGATTCCCCGCGGGCTGCTGCTGTGGCGCGCGACCACGCATTTCTTCGGCGGAATGGGAGTCCTTATCCTGTGCGTCGCGGTGCTGCCGTTTCTGCGGGTGGGGGGCATGCAGATTTACAGGGCGGAGTTACCCGGACCGGAAAAAGAAAGACTGACCCCGCGACTGGTAACCACGGCACGTGCCCTCTGGGGGGTCTATGTGTTGATGTGTCTGGCGGAGACCCTGCTGCTCATGGTTGGAGGTATGGATCTGTTCGATGCGGTCTGCCACAGCTTCGCAACGATGGCTACTGGTGGATTTTCGACCCGTTCAGGGAGCATCGGAGCGTACCACAGTGCCTATATCGAAGTCGTGATAATCATATTCATGCTCCTGGCGGGCACTAATTTCGCCTTGCATTACCGTGCATTGCGCGGGGACTTGCTGGGTTACCTGCGTAACTTCGAATTTCGCGGCTATGTGTTCATTTGGGCAGCAGCCTGTGGCCTTCTGGCAATGCTGATTCTCTTTTCAGGCAGATATGACGATCTGGGGCATGCTGTGCGTACGGCCTTCTTCCAGGGCACCTCCATCATGACTACTACCGGGTTCACCACGGCGGATTTCGACACGTGGCCCAATGCGGCGCGCCTGTTGCTGGTAGTCCTTATGTTCGTGGGAGGTTGTGCGGGATCGACGGGGGGCGGAATGAAGGTTTTCCGCATTCTGGTGGGTGTCAAGAAAGTGGTGCGGGATCTCTCCCGCTACATGCGTCCCCGGGTGGTGATGCGTATCTGGGTGGGGCAGCGGGTGCTGGACGAGGAGACTGTGAGCCACATCGCCTCATTTATCTTGCTTTTCCTGGGCATATTTGTGGGAGCAACGGCGGTGATGGCCTTTTTTACTCCGGACCTGGTTACGGCGGCCGCTTCCGTGGCGGCCACTCTGGGTAACATTGGACCGGGCTTAGGGGCGGTGGGAGCCTCCGAGAACTACGCTGGTATTCCTGTGGCGGGACAGGTTGTACTGACTCTATGCATGCTTCTGGGCCGTCTGGAGCTGTATACTGTACTGGTGATGTTCATGCCCAGCTTCTGGAAGAGGTAGTCGGATGAGTCGCGAGTTGATAAGCAGCCAGAGGCTGGAAGAGAAACTTTGTGACTATGCCCGCCGACTTGCCGGGAAGGGGCTCGCATCCGGTGCGGGCGGCAACATCAGTGCCTGCTCGGACAATACAGTATGGATAAGTGGATCGGGAATCGCCTTGGAAGATGCGCGACCCGGAGTCTTTTCGCCGATTGACTTGCGTAGCGGAAAACCGCTGCGGAGCGACATCAAGCCCAGTTGTGAGATCGGAGCTCATCTGGCCATATACCGGGTCCGCGATGATGTCCGCGCCGTCTTCCATATTCATCCGCCATTTGCCACGGGTTTGGCCAGCGCGGGAGTAGATTTTTCGACGTTTACCTTTGAGGCGGTTCTTGACCTTGGCCCCGTAGATCTCCTGCCGATGCTGCCTCCCGGATCATCCGAGCTGGCCGAACGGATCGGGCGCTCTGCGGCAGGTCATGACGTGATTCTGCTGGCCAACCACGGTGCGGTGGTCATGGGCAGAACCATGCGGCAGGCGTACTTGCGGTGCTGCATACTTGAAGAGACCGCGATTGCGTTTCTGGTGGCGCATCTGGTCGGGGGAGGGAGTGTAGGGGGCATTCCGGCTGATATGATCCGGGAACTGCGCCGGGATTACCGTGCCACTGCCCGTCGGAGGATAATTGAGCAGGAGGAAGACTGATGAAACTGCGTGAGATCGGTTCGTCGGGAATCAGTGGTTCGGTTATTGCATTGGGAACTTGGCCGATTGGTGGCTGGCTCTGGGGTGGATCAGACGAGAAGGAAGCTGAACGGACTATTGCTGCCGCTCTGGACTTGGGAATCAATTTCATTGATACTGCGCCCGCCTACGGCTTCGGGCTTGCCGAGAGCATCGTCGGCAGGGTGATCGCTGGCAGGCGGGAAGAGGTCGTAGTGGCCACCAAGTGCGGTTTGGTATGGGATGAGGCAACCCGGGCCCGGGTTGTTGCCGCCGGGGGTAATCCGATTCGTCACGATTTATCTCCGGGATCCATCCGGCGAGAAGTGGAGGCCAGTCTCAGGCGGCTAAGTACAGACTATATAGACCTCTATCAGACTCACTGGCCGGATGATAGGACTGCGGTCGAAGATACGATGGAATGTCTTCTTGAACTGAAGCGGGAAGGTAAGATTCGGGCCATCGGCGTGAGCAATGTCACACCGGACCTGTTGCGCCGGTATCTTGCAGTAGGACGCGTTGAGAGTGCGCAGGAGCGTTACAGCATGCTGGATAGGGAAATCGAGGCGGAGTTACTTCCACTCTGCCGGGAGCGGGGCATTGCGGTTTTGGCTTATTCTCCCTTGGCAATGGGTCTTCTGACGGGAAAGGTGGGTCCGGAACGCATTTTCCCGAACGGAGATATCCGGTCCAAGTCTCCACGGTTCAGCGTTGAGTCACGCAGGCTTATCCAGGAAATGGTAGCCGAGATTGAACCGATTGCCCGCGGCTACTCTGCGACTGTGGCACAGATGGTGATCGCGTGGACCGCAGCCCGTCCTGGTATTACGCATGTTCTGGTCGGGGCGCGGAAGGAGGGGCACGTCCGTGAGAATGCCTTGGCGGGTGAGATTGCTGTACAGGCCTCGGATCTGGACCGCCTGACGGAGATCGCCGACCGTTACCGGGGCCGCATTCCCGGGATGGGCTGGTAATCGGGTACAGCAACGGGGGGATTTTTCGCTTTGGGGCTAAACGGTAGTGCTGTTGTTGTGTAGGTTGGAAGCGCTCTCAAAGACTCGATAATACGCAATGGATTCTTGTCGTGCAGACGCGAATCATATTACTGTTTGCCCTGCTAGCCCTGATGCCAGGCGGCGGCCGAGCGGCTCGCCTGGAGAATTGCTCGTATGCCACACTGTGCGCTGAAGTCGACAATATTGACATTCCCATCTATGCCGCCAGCGTCACCGCGTACCGGATAGTTGCGTCCAACCCCCGATACTATCCGACGTCCATCGAGATGTGGCAGCCGGATTTTGAGAATTGTACTTTTGCCACGCGGGATATCTGGTGGATCGGCATCAATGATGATTCCTACGCGGAATTCAAGGGGGCCGGCCTGACCAATGAGGATGAGTATTTCGCCCTTGATGATCCGGCTGCCGGCATTGACGAGTCCTGGGGTGAGTTTCCCCGGGAGATAAACAATGATTGGCTGTATACGCAGTACATTCGTTTCACAGCAGATGAGGACAGTGATTTCAATCAGGAGTTAGTGATCGGCGCCCGCCTGGAGATGGAGTTGGCCCTGATCTCGGGTGTGCTGGAGATCGAAATGTTGACGTGGAATGGGACGGGCTGGGTAAGCCATGGCTCCGCAGTGTTCGACTCGAGCCACCGTTTCGGCTATTGGGACATTCCCGATCATACCTGGCTGCCGGGTACTGATACCAATGTGATCAAACTTCGCGTGGTGCGCGCAGGTGAAAGCAGCTACACAATCACGAACTCCTGGGGATACTACGACTACGTTCATCTTCGCAAGAGGGACGAGCTCGGTGACAACAGCTCCAATCCTACGGTGCTGTTTACCAATTCGGATATTCGTGTGGAGACGGTCTGGATTGACTTCTGGTGGCGGGACCCCCGGGCGATGACCGTGTCGGTGGTGGGAGGGTCAAGCGACACCAATGCGCAGTATCTTCGTATCAAGCAGAGGATGCCGGGTACGACAGACTGGAACGAGATATTTGTCCTTTACGAAGACGGGAACGCTCGAATCATACCTTTTCCGCCGGAGGGTCTGGGCGCAGTTCCCTATGGGGCCTCCGTGATTCTGGGACCGACGACGAACTCGCCCCGGCCGGCGTGCGGCATAGATCAGGTTACTGTAGACCCGGACGATCTGAGTCTGGATATACACTATCAGGAAGGCGGGTCCGCGCATGTCGAACTGCGGTGCGATCGTTCAGGCCACGTCGTAGATGTGAGTGGGATTTCATATACCACCAGCAACCGGGCACTGACGCGGATTCGCTCGATGTGGGTATATGATGGGAAGGCGGATCTCGACCGGATCAACGGCGAGGAGGGATTCTATCCGGTGCTCACCGGCTGGACGAATCTCCAGGGTACTTGGTGGGAATTCTATAAGGAGGTGCCCAGCTACCATAACACCTATTGTCCCGAGCTGCGTTTCGAGCTGCTCAACTGCGATGTGGGCTTCCTTTCACGTGAGGCGGAATCCGCCGACTCGATGAACGGATGCTGGATCGTAGATTCAAGAACCAACGCTTATGGCGGGCAGGCTCTCTATTTCTCGACCAATGGTGGCAGCGCGGGGTATCAGTTCACCCTCGCCAGCAATCAGCCCGACACCTGGATCATTATCCGCTATTCGGACG
>QNAJ01000048.1 GCA_003641465.1 Verrucomicrobiota bacterium
TCCACGGCAGAAACTGTTTTGTCAAATCCATCGCACATTGGCCCAGGAACCGGATATGGCAGATGCTCCCACCAGCGCAAGTATGGGTAATATCAGGTACGCGTTCTGCTCCGATCTGCGGCTCTGATCGACATCTCAAATCTTGGAACTCACATTCGAACAAAGTAGAAAAGAGCGTCATGCGGACACAAGAACACCGAATCGGTAATCCAGCAGTAGATCTGCCGCGTCAATTAGGGGTTCGAACCCCTATCAAACGGCTGGGGGCTTGGATTCTGAACCTTCTCCTTTTCGTCGTAACGCTGCCCGGCCGGCTTGTCTGCAGGAAGGCCTCACCGCCCTCCGGCGATCCGGCACGGATTCTCATTATCCGCGCCGATCAGATCGGGGACGTGATCATGAGTACAGCGATACTGCCGGCCCTGCGGCAGAGCTTCCCCGCGGCACGAATAGATTCCCTGTGCGGATCGTGGGCCGCCGAAATCATCCGATTCAATCGATACATTGACAATGTGATCGTCTTTGACTGCCCCTGGTGGGCCCCCGCCGGAAGCCGCGCCAGAAGCTGGAAAAAATTCCCCTGGCATGTGCTCCGCCTGATCGCGGCCCTGCGCCGAACACGGTATGACGTGGCAATAGACCTTCGAGGCGACATCCGACACATCTTCCTGTTTACATATCTTTCCGGTGCTGGACGCCGGATCTCCAACGACAGATCCGGCGGACGATTTCTACTGACCGACTGTGTGCCCTATCAGGAAGATCTTCATGAGCTTGAGAAGGACTGGGTAGTGTTGGCACCCTTGGGGATTCCTCCCGCTGACCACCCACCGGAGGTACACTATACACAGGAGCATATGCAAGCGGCTGCCGCAGTATTGAAGGCCCACGACATCCGTCCCAAGCGATTCATCGTAGTATTCAATGGTGGGAGAAGTCCGTTACGACATATCCCCATGCCGGTCCTGGCACAAGCCTGCAGCCAGCTGATGAAGAAAACCGGCAATGCTATCGTAATAGTGGGATCGTCCGCTGACCACCGCCGGGCCGATGTTCTTTTGAGGCGGATTGCCGAGCTTTCAGGCGACGACAGCGCCCTGCACAATCTCTGCGGCCGTTTGAATCTGCTTGAGCTGGCTGCTTTGATATCCGCAGCACGACTCTTTATTGGCACCGATTCCTCGGTATCGCACTTGGCAGCCGCTGCCGGAGTTCCCCGCGTAGTAGTCTTCGGGCCAACCGATCCTCGCCTCTGCCCCCCCGAGGGAGCGCAAACTATTCATCACCGCCATCCCTGTTGCCCTTATCTGTGGACTCGTTGCCTTGTCAGCCATAACAGAATCTCGGTTGCCGGCGTGGAAGCCATCTCCGCCCAGGAAATCGCAAATGCCGCAGCACCCATGCTGTGAGGACGGAGCTGAAACGGCCGGTCTTGACTGAATGGTATATCCGCATGACTCCTTCAACGATGGCCGAACATCTACCGGCCAGCGGATGACCACAGGCGCAGATCAGCAGTTCCCGGGAACGTGGTGCACTCGAAAGGGACCTTCGCGACCACGCTTGTTTTCGCCCGCAAAGGCAGGAGACTCAGGGTGGATCCCACCATTTCGTCCATTGCAGCAGGCTAGTCCGGCCGATCGGTACGCCCGCTATCCGATCGCTGCAGGAGGCCCTGCAATTCCCTGAAAACGCGGTGGGGCGAAATACCAGACATACACTCCACTGTTTCAAGGGGACAATACGGCCTGCCACATGGCGAGCAAGGTACCGGGTGTGTAAGTACGATCTCACTGTGCACATACCGGCCGTACTTCCCGGGCGAATCGGCAGCGTGCCGCAACACGATAGTACTCGTCCCCGCGACGTTCGCCAGATGCCGGGTGCCGGTATCCACCGCGACAAGTGCGTGCATCCGCTCCAGTACGGCTACCAGCTCGGCGATAGAGGTATGCCCCACAAGTGAATACGTCGTGAATGGGAGTTGCGAGCGCAGCTTATCTATCTCATCTGCCCACTCTTCGGTACCCAGGAAAACTATCTCAGCCTCCAGGTTCCTTCTGACCAGATTGGCCAGGGTCACCCAATGCGCTCCCGGCCAGATAAACGGATGCCGGGCTCCAGGGCTGAATGCGATCCAGGGACGCACTTCAGATAGCCCCAGGGCCGCCAGGCGCCGTTGGGCCGTCCGGCGCACTTCTTCAGAGATAGCGAAGTCCGGCCTCAGCGAGAAGCCCGAAGCATCCTCCGCCAGCCAGGCGCTCACCAAGTGGAGCTCCTGATAAGGCATCGGCTGTTGAGGAATGGAGGAAACCGGGACGGTCAACAGGCAACCGAATCCCTTGTGGGCGTATCCTACGCGCTCCGGGATACCAGCTAACCATCCCGCCAGGTGTTCGCGGTGGTAAGAAGAGGGGTTGAGATTCACAACCGCCCAAGGAGCTTCCCTGCGCAGGAGCCGCACCAAACGGAAAAATCCCTTCACTCCGGTCAGCATCCCGCTGCGTTCGCCCTCGAACCAGGGAAGCGATAGCTCAAGAATGCGATCTACATAGGGATTTGCAGCCGCGACGGCGCGACTGCTCCTGGAAGCCAGCCAGAGAATCTCCCAGTCCGGCCGTTTCTGCTTGAGGAACCGGATAGCCGGGGTACTGATAAGCATGTCCCCGATATGCGTCGGGCTGAGCACCACGACCCGGTTGGGGTGTGCCCCCCGCCGAGAGGGGCGGAGCAGTGGACCGGCGATCCGGACCGTTACGCGAAGAAGCCGGTCCGCTACGACCGCGTAGCGATAGTTCCACGCAGAAACAAAATGCTTCCGCGCGGGTACCGGTGCCCGAATGATCTGTTGTCTGTCAGCCTTCACCACCAGCGGCAGCGCAGCCGGTCAGATCGCGGCCGACTGCAGTACCCGGAACCTCGCGGCTGTGGATCCGATACTCGGCCGGGTCCGACTTCTGGAGGAGATCAGAACGCATTGCCATCTTTCGAAAGACACGGTACCGGCAGCACCCGTTTCGCCCCGCATAGCGGGAAGTCACAGCCGCGAAATGATTCCGTACAGTACAACATCGGAGTTCCCGGGTTCCGGCCTCTTTTCCCCCGCTGAATACCCGCACATCGGCTTTTCTCCGCTTCACCCCTTGCCCCGAAAAGAATTGCGGCTTACGGTTCTGATTTGAGCTTCCAGCTCAGCGAAGCCCGTGACGTCGGGGTCCACGAAGCAAAGCAGGTAGTAATTCTCCTGCCATTTGATAGACGGCATCGCGACGTAATGCCGCGCCTCGGCAAACCGGATAAATGGCAGCTGAAAATCGTCCCGCCGCGGGGAGGATCCGTCGCGCGAAATGAAGACCAACAGCTGCGGATTCTGTCTTTCCAGATATTCTGCTGTAGCTGAATGGTGCTTCGCAATAAATCGATTGTTAAGCCCGACCATGTCAATATGGCGCCATCCGGAATAGTAGGGAACCGCTCCCGCATCGCTGGACGCCACCGTCAGGTGCCAATGCCTGAATCGGTGCAAGGCCTTTCCCAGCGCGACGTGAGCCACTGCGAGTCGTTCCCCGTATCGCCGCTGTCGGCGAAGGTCTCCCACAAAAGCGGTATTGGGGAGAAGCATCGCGCCAAGAGTCAGGAAGTACACGAGCATATGGGTACTCCGTTCAAGAACGCCGGCTCTCGCCCGCACCTGCCTTCCCCAACGGGCGAACCAGGACAGCGCAAGTCCCGCGAGGGGGTAGATCAGGACAAATGAAGGAAAATAGAATCTCTGCGCGTAGTTCATCCACAGCGAAGAAAATGGATATACGATATCGGCACTCAATACGGTCACACCCAACACGATGCAGACACGGAGGAACCTCCCACGCGCCTCCGCTGCTTCGAGGAACGCTTCTTCCACAACGCGAATCGCCAAGAAAATTACTATAAGAAGTGGAGTCATAATCCGCCCTGCCCGAAGTAGCGTGGTGAGGCCGCCATACAGGGTGCCGTGTGACAGTGTCTTGACGTAGAACGGGAGCGGCAGAAGGCTGTGGAAATAGAAGACTCGAAACACGTGGTAAGCGGCAAGCGGCAAGATGTAGCCCGCCGCGAAGGAAATAAGGAAAACCCTTGCCCACATCCTGCGCTGACGGCCCAACAGAACCAAGATTGTGCCCCCAAGGACGAGGGAGACAGCCGTAGCCTCCGGCCGCAACAAGCTCGCCGTCAAAGCGAACAGCGAAAATTCCCCAAAAGTTCTTCTTCCGGGCGCGAGACACGCCCTGACAGCCCCCACTCCCGTAGCCAACAGGGCGGCTGAGTATGCCGCGGTCTCCATGCCGGATACGGTGTGTATCGCGGTGGCCGGATTCATTAGAAGCAGGACCACTGCTGAGCAGAAGGCCAGGAAGCGACTGTTAGCATCGCGTGGAAAAACGATCCGGGCCACAGTCCAGTAGAGATATGCGATTCCGGACACGGCGGCCAGGCCCAGGAACTTGGTCCAGAGCCGTGGATTCAGCCCCAGCATGTGAAATATCGCATTGACCAGTACCCAGAGGAAACTCGTGTATCCTTCCACCGGACTTTCATTGACATTCCATACCAAGCCGTGACCCTCGGCCAGGTGCTTACCATACCGGAATGAGATGTATGCATCGTCTACCGAAAAAACCCAGACATAGGCGAGAAACACCATAAAAAAAAGAACGGCTGTAAAAATCAAGAAGATCCCTGCCCAGAAGCTGATCTTCCCCTCCATATTCACCTCTCTCTTCCGCTGACCCACCCGTATCGCCGACGCATTCAACGACTTCTTCGCTTCCCCCCGTTATCCGCATTACAACCGTTTACCAGAAGAAAGGCAGGCGCGCAAGGCGGTGCCCGCATGCCCCGAACAGAAACTCCTTCTCGCCCCTGTCGACCGCCCGGCAGCAATCGTCAGTCAGACGACACCGCGATCCAGTTGTTCACGCGCACAACCTTTCTCCGGAGCGTCCGGCCGGTTGTTCCGTCTCTCGGCCAGTCAAGAATTGCCAACGCGGCAATGGTCTGCTGCATCGCGTGTACATCCTGCGCCCGCCTTATGTATATTCCCCCGTCTGAACGCAGATGGTTGTGCCCGCGCGAGAACCCGTGTGGTGCGCCGTCAGCTGCCGGTGTCGAACAGCTATGCAGGAGCAGACGTCCGAAGAACTCGGGGGTTGCCGATGTCGGCTCCTATGCCAGTCTCCTTACTTCCACAGTCATCTTGCTGATATCACAGTCCTCGATACTGGGAAGCTCCGGAATGGGCTGCACCAATCCATGGATCAACCCGCGGACTATCGCACGAGTCTTGGCGCCGCGCCGCAACGCCGCATTGGCCAGCGCAAAGGGCAAACGTTTGCCCCACCAGAGAATCGCCCCGATTGCCGCCTGTATGCGGGAAGATGCGTGCTCGCGGATCACAAAAAGCTGGTTACGCGCACTGTGGTAATGCTGATACGCGGACAGACGACCGGGATCCGGCCGATTTCGGAACATTGAAACCGAAACATCGTGCAGAAGGAGGGCTGCCGGTACGTAGAGCAGCTTCTTGCCGACTCTCTTCATTCGAAGCGACCAGTCCAGATCTTCGGTGTAAACAAAAAAGCCCGGCCTGAAGAGGCGATGTCGAACGACCACCTCGCTCCTCAGGAGGGCGCAACAGCCGGAGACAAACTCCACGAATCGCTCTTGGTCGAACCTGCCGGTATCAAGCTGACCAGCCCCCAAATGTTCCGCTTCGAACGTGAAACGCCGGATCCTCCCACCAGCATACCAGATGCGTCGGGGATGCTTCCGAAAAAAAATTTTGCCCGTGGCGGCAACCGCGGCAGGGTGGCGGTGAAGACCCTCTACCAGATTCTGCAGACACTGTGAATCCACCACGGTATCGTTATTGAGCAACCAAATGGCATCAGCGCCCTGGTCAATCAGCCACTTGGCGAGCGCATTGTTGGGAGCGGGGAACCCCAGGTTGTGCGAGGAACGAAAGACAACCACATCATCATGGCGAGAGCGGATCGTGCCGACACAGTCGTCTGTCGAGCCGTTGTCCCACACCGTGATCCATTCCGGCAGCAACGTACCCCGCTTGACTGAATCTATACACCTGACAGTCTCAGCGGCGCTGTTCCAACTTAGAAGTATGACTCCTATTCTCATGGGCTCCTAATCGGGCATCCGTATTGCGTATAATATTGTAGAAGGCCAGATAGAGAGGCAATGTGACCAGCAATTCATGCGATATGCCGCCCGCCACGGTCAGAACGAAGCGGACGGTTGCATAGGCCAACAAGGCCTGGCCCCAGTCACGGGCAGAAGCGCTGTGCCACAGAGAAGGATCGCTGGTCTCCCGGAACATCCTCAGCAGCCGGACCGCGTAGAAGCCGAGACATGCCACCAGTGCCGGAACGCCGTACAACACAATCAGCTCCAGGATCGCCTGATGGAAATTGCCCGTCAGATAGTACAGCTCAACTGTATGATGACGGGCGTCGATCGGCAGGGCTTCCGGGGAAAAACTCACGCCGCGGCCGATCAGCCAGTACCTGGGAATATCTCCCACCGCGAGCCGCCATACCATCTTCCGCCAGATAATCGTGCTCAGTCCCCGGTAGTATGCTTCGGGCGAGACATCAATCCCGGGCAGAAGGGTGAGCACGCGCTGTACCGCGAAAGGCATATACCGGCCAAACGTCCAGCAGAAAAGATAGGCAGCCCCGCCCATCAGGATCATGGCAAATAGAAATGTACCCTTTCTGCGAGCCCGCAGGAAATAATACAGAGTGATGAACCCGATAACTCCGATCACAACACTCCGGTATCCGGATAAGAGCCCGGCGACCGCCGCGGTACCAAAGCACAACCAACGCAACGCCACGGAGAAGCGCCCGCTACTGAACCCGAAAATCCCAGCCCATATCAGCTGCGAGGCAGGAGCAAGAAACACCCACCGCATTTCTTCGCCCCGAATTTCCGAAACTATCGCCTCGGTCGCCGCCGCCGCCATCTTGAAGAACAACATGGGCTGCCAGATCTTAGCGGCTGTGAGAATGAACACCGCATTGGCTGTCATCGGAAGCACACCTAAAATCCCCAGCAGGACGCCGGCAACACGGATTCGCCGCTCTGAGACGACGCTGGCATCGCGTGAGAACCAGTAGAAGATAAGGACCAGAACAATCTGCAGGTACGTCGCACCGCCATATTTCCCCCCGCCCAAGATCCTCATCCCTGCGCCACGGACCACCATGAGCATGACCACCCAGCCCACGAGAAAAAGTACGAGCCACGAATCCAGTCCCGGAGGCTGCCGGACCAGTCTCTTGGTAAAAGCGGTCCGCACCACACGGAGAAAGATATATGCGGCAATAAAGACGTGGTAGAGGAAGAAGTTTCCGGGCATACCCGGAATAAAGAGGAAGCTGGATGACAGGGCTATCGGCATCAGGAGAAAAAAATCGATCGAAGAAGCCAGGAGCAGAAAGAAAGGAACGGCCCCAACCAGAAGAGTCACCGGCCAGGGAAAGTGAGCAAACGAGTAAAGAATCATAACAAGAAAAATGGCGATGATAACAACGGTGGCAATGCTACTCATGGTACGCCAGCTTCTCGTAGAGCTCACTGTAAAGCGCGGCATTGTGCTGCAGGTCAAAAAGACGGACAGCCTGATGACACCGCGCGCGTATCGTTTGATCAGTTGCCGGATCCGGAATTTCTCTTGCCTTTTTCTCCAGATGCTCTGTCCCAAGATCCAGCGGAACCTTGTGCCCTACTCCATATTCATCAACGATGGAACAGATCGCTTCCAACCGATCGGAACACAAGATCGGCAACCCCGCGGCCAGATACTCACCCACCTTTGTAGGCATCATGGTACTCCCAATACGCAAATCCGCAGGCCCCTCAGCACGCTTGAAAGGAACCGCTCCATACGTCGCCCGCCCAAGGTACGCTGGCACGTCCTCCACGGCTGCGCGTCCCACCCAGATATCTTCTCTTCTTATCCCATAGGCCTGCAACGATGAGTAGACGAGATGCGAATCAACTGCCGTGACTACAGCCAGCAGCGTTCGCCCAAAGCGGAGTTTGAACATCTGGTAGAGCCGGGCAAGGTTTTCAAAAGAATGCCACATCTGCTGCGATATCGCTCCCAGAAAACACAGCACTCGCTTCCCAGCAGTGCGGCGCTCATATTCTCGCCAGCCGGCATCGTGGGGGTGTCCCTTACGGGTAAAGCGGGTAATGTCAACACACGGGAAAATCACCGAAGTCTTCGCGGGGGCCGCGCCCATCTCCTGCAAGAGCCGCTCAAATGGCACTGACAAAGCCACAGTATGGTCCGCCTCCGCGAGGATGAGGCGCTCGATTCCTCTCCAGCAACGAAGAGAGATCCCCCCCCGCCGGAAATATCCCAAGCTGACGGCCTCATCGCACAGTAGTCCGCGCGGATCAAAAACAATCCGGTATCGCTTCTTGAACCGACGGCGACACATCACCGCAAGAAACGCCGGGA
>QNAJ01000049.1 GCA_003641465.1 Verrucomicrobiota bacterium
GCCATCTGCGTATATCGCGCCAGCCAGCCGGAAGTGAAACGCGGCGGACGGGGTTTCCACTCACGCCGCCGCGCCTCCAGCTCTTCTGCCGAAAGGCGAACCTCCAGTTTGCGCGCCGGAATGTCAATCTCGATGATGTCACCGTCGCGCAGAAGCCCTATCGGCCCGCCTTCAGCGGCCTCCGGCGATACGTGGCCGATGCAGGCACCCCGGGTCCCGCCGCTGAACCGCCCGTCGGTTATCAGCGCCACGCTTTCGCCGAGCCCGCGCCCCATGATATAGCTGGTAGGCGCGAGCATCTCCTGCATACCCGGTCCGCCACGCGGACCTTCGTAACGGATTACGACCACGTCTCCGGCCTTCACGCGGCCTTCCAGGATCCCTTCGCAGGCTTCCTCCTGAGATTCGAAAATCACCGCCGGGCCGGCATGTTTCAACATCGAAGGAGCAACTCCGGCGGTTTTCACCACCGCTCCGTCCGGGGCCAGGTTCCCGTGCAGAATGAAAAGCCCGCCTTCCTGACTGTAAGCCTGCTCCAGAGGACGGATCACGCTGGGATCCCGGATTTCCCCTTGAGCGATGATCTCGCCCAAGGGGTGACCCAGCACCGTTCCGGCGTCCAGGTGCAGCAGATCCGGTATCTTGGACAGCTCCTTCATGATTGCCGTGATCCCGCCCGCACGGTCCACATCTTCAATATGGAAGGGAGAAGACGGCGAAACGCGGCAGATGTTCGGCGTCCGTCGGGAAAGCTCGTTGATCCGTTCCAGGTCGTACTCGATGCCCGCCTCCCGCGCTATGGCCAGGGTGTGCAGCACCGTATTGGTACTGCCGCCCATGGCCATGTCCACGATAAAGGCGTTATCCACCGAATCCCGCGTGACGATGTCCCGCGGTTTCAGATCCTCGTATACCATTTCCACTACCCGCGTCCCCGCCATCCGCCAGAGTTCCTCCCGGCGCGGATCTTCGGCGAGGATCGTGCCGTTGCCCGGCAGACCCAGGCCGATCACCTCCGTCAGGCAGTTCATCGAATTGGCGGTGAACATGCCGGAGCAGGAGCCCGCGCCCGGACATGCATAGCACTCGACCTGCGCCAGATCCTCCTCCGATATGCGTCCCTCTTTGAGCTCCCCGATTCCCTCGAATACGCTTATGAGGTCAACCACCCTTCCGTCGGGCAGCCGCCCTGCCCGCATCGGTCCGCCGCTGGCGAAAATCGTCGGAATGTTCACCCGCAGGGCGCCCATGAGCATACCGGGGATGATCTTGTCGCAGTTGGGAATGCAGACCATCCCGTCGAAACGGTGGGCCTCGACCATGGACTCGACTATATCAGCGATGAGCTCGCGGCTGGGCAGCGAATACTTCATGCCGACATGACCCATAGCGATACCGTCACAGATGGCAAACGTGTTGAATTCAAAGGGCACGCCCCCGGCCCGGCGGATCGCATCCTTGACGATATCGGCCGCTTTCCGGAGGTGTATGTGGCCGGGCACTACATCGGTATAGGAGTTGCAAACCGCGATGAACGGCTTATCAAAATCACCGTTGCGCAGGCCGGTCGCCCTCAACAGAGAACGGTGCGGCGCGCGCTCAATGCCTGCCTTTACCTCGTCGCTGCGCATCATCCACCTCCTGCGTAACTTGATCAATGTGTCCGGTGAAGGGATAATGAACAGAGGCACTATATCCCATGAGGGGCGCAGGAAAAGAGAAAAACTTACAGTGCAAGCGTCGGCCGGATCCCGCCGCCATCACCAAGACGGCTCTGATCCTATTCGTTTTCGCGGCGATGGTGGCCCTGCTTCTCGACCTGCGCATCCTGTCCCGGAAGCGGGGCAAAGGAACATTCACGCCGGTAGCCGAAATCCGACAGGTACTGCTGGGGGTTACCGGCCCACGCTATCGGGATCCATCGGGCCGCTTCTCCATCGTCCCTCCGGCAGGCTGGCGGACCCTGACGCCTCCCCGCAGCGAGGACTACGACGTGATCTTCCGCAGCCCACACGGCGCCGAGCTGCGGATTATGACCCGGGCGGTCTCCTATACCAATTTTGAGTCTCTGGTCAAACATATCCGCAAAACGCAGAAAAAATTCGGCATCTACCCGCTGATGCAGCCGATAACGTTCCAAGGGATGACCGCGCTGCGACGTGAAGCCCGCCTTTACCGCGCACAGATCATGGCGCTGGACTTCGTGAGAAACGGGATCGAACACCACATCCTGTTCAGCGCCCCACCCGATTTGTTCAGCAATTACCTGCCGGCCATCGAGGAGTTGCTGCGTACCTATCGCGTAGAGACCGGGCCGCAGACCACCTCCCCGGAATGAGGCAGGGGCGACGGTGGGAGACTCACCCGGATGTCAGCGCAGTCACCACCAGGTTCCCGTCCTTCACTGCCGGAAGGGATATGAGACTGTCGCTGACCTTGCGCACACGCGACGCCCGGCCACGCAGAATTATCACTTCCAGACAATTATCGTGGTCAAGATGAACATGCGTGCTGGATACGATAAGTCCCAGGTTGTCATGCTGAATCGCCGTCAGGCGATCCTGCACGTCCCGCTGGTGATGATCGTACACCAGGGTGAGAACCCCGACCACCTCGCCGCCCGCCTGCCAGCGGTCATTGATAAGAGCGCGGCGGATCAGATCCCGCACGGCTTCGGAACGGTTACGGTAGCCGTGCCGCCGCAGAAATGCGGCAAACTCCTTGAGCAGGTCCGGCTCCAGTGAAACTGAGAATCTTTCCGTCATGCTCACCTCCGTTATGTATCCGGTCCACCATTCACCTGAATCACCCGCGTAGGCGAATCATTCACCCTTTCGGTGCCGTCGCACCGCAGCCGGGCCGCAACCCGGGAGGATCAGACCACCCACCCACTCATCTGGCATCCTCTCCCCTAAACCCGGGTCCGACGCCGTAGATCGTGCTGGAGCAACTTGTACGCCAGCGTCCGAATTGTTGAACGATTCAGGCTAATTGCACCGACGGCTGCCGGTCAAGTCATCCTCCCTGCACCCCCCGAAGACCACCACCGTTCTGCCGGGCCACTGCCGGTACCCGGAAAAAGGCCCGATATGCAATCGCTCGCTCTCAAGGATCATATCAGGAACCTGACGGCTGGTAGAACCAGTACGCCAGAGAAAGATGGTCGCCGATGACACCTATCCGCAGCCGTTCGGTACCCGGTGGAACCATGCCGAAATCAATGACCCGGTCTACCACCCCCATCTCCTCGCCCAGATCAAGCTCGTGCTCGGTCGCCCGGCCCGCGCCGATGACCCGAAGTCGTATCACACGGTTGAGTTCCACCTCGCGGAGCTCCATGCGGGGAAGCGAGGCGTAGAAAGGCACCGTGAACCTGCGCGCCGTGCGCAGTACGATCTTCAATGGTTTCTCCTCTCGCACCGGAAGTGAGTACCACTCCTGCCCCAGAACGAAACGGCCGATCTCCAGAACCGGTTCGGTATCACCGCGCACCACGACGACCGGGTCCAGTCGCACATCCGGTTCGCGGATACGGATACGATAATGGGCGGCGACTTCATCCTCCCGATATCCCACATCCAGCCGGCCCGTGCATTCCCATCCGCGGGGCACAAGATTCGGAGCCGGTCCCTTCCAACGGTCCAGGGCCTTCCAGGCAGCCTCGTACAAAACCAGTGACTCCGTCTCTGACGGGCTCGCCTGCCAGGTGAGTCGTCGGCCCAGAAGCGGCTTCAGCCACGGAAAACCGGCATGGGCACGGGGAACAAGCCAATATCCGAATCTCGCTGCCGGATGGTATTTCAACCACTCAACCGCTGAAAGGAGATGTCCCTGACCGCGGAACGCGGGCGTAACTATGCCGCTCAGGTTCACCACAGGATGATTCTCCATTAAATAGGCCAGACCGGAATCGCAGGTCATTCCTACCGCTGCCCCGGCCCTCATCGAGGCTGTCGCCTTTTTCGCGAAGTCCGCTGCGGCGGCGGCCCGCCGCGCTTCGGCGGCAAACGCCGCCAGATGCCACAGGCTGCCGGCGGTCAGCCAAGCCGCAAGCAAAGTGCGCAAGATTCGGCCCGCGCGCAGCCCGCCCTGCTCCGCATCCGGCGCTCCCTGCAGGCAATACGTACCTATCGCCGCCAACAGGACAACAACGGCCTCGATCCACACCAGATAGCGATCAAACATCAGGCCCGCCCAATCACTCTGTGCCACCCCGATCAGAGAGACCAACATGGATATCAGAAGCCATGACCGCAGGGGATTACGCAGCGCCGAAGAATCCCACCCGCGTGTCACCGCCGCTCCCAGGAGAAATATGCCCACCAGCGGGAGGTTGTAAAAGCCTCGTCCGGCCGCTCCGATTCCCAGCAGCAGGGCCTTCAGCAGCTCGACGAAGTTCGATACGCTGGTGGACAAGGCCGTCCAGAAAGGAAACAGAACAAACAGATTCTTGCCGCGCAGCGAATCGAAAAACGGTGTCCCGGTAAGCCGCATGTTCACAGCGGCCACCAGCAGCGAAGCGGCGATCCCGGCCAGCGCGACCGCCATCAGCCTGTGCCGCTCCTGATCCTGCAGTCGGGCCGCGGCGGCCGCCAGAAAGAGAACGCCCGCCAGCACGGCTCCTTCCGGCCGCGCCAACGGCAGAAAAAAAAGCAGAATACCCGCCGTACGATAACGGTGCCGGGCGAGCATGAGCCACAGCCAGAAAAACAGCACCGTGAACAATGCCATGTCCGTCTGGCCGAAGAAAACCGCCGCCGTCTGACCGCTGAGGGCGACGGCCAAGGCTGCAAAAAGAGCGCCATCTGAGAGAACTTGCCGCGCAATGCGGAACACAAGGTTGAGGAAAAAAAGGTAGAAAAATGCGTGCAGGACGAAGGCAGCGTCCCACAGTGTCGGCCCTTTGAACCCGGCGGCATGCAAGAGAGCAAGAACTACGGGGTACAGATGGCTGGTGCTTCCGGTGGAAGGGGTATCAGCGCGGTTGAATCGGTACGGATGTCCCTCCGCGAGAGCACGGGCATACTGCTGGTAGATCAGCGAGTCGAGCTGGGGGACCGCCACGTGCCCGTCGGGAGATGCCCGGAGGCTCACAAACAGGTAAGCGGAGGTCACCAGGACTCCGAATGTTGTGACCAGTAGGGCCTGTCTGTTCTGGTCAAGGACCGACACCGCGACACCGTATGACACGAGTCCGAAGAGATACAGTTCAGTCTAGGCAGGGAAGTATCGGTGGGGAAACACAAAAATGGAGCCAACGGTCGGGATCGAACCGACGACCTGCGCATTACGAGTGCGCTGCTCTACCAGCTGAGCTACGTTGGCCCCTGACGCGCGAACAATTGGATATTCTTTTTTTCCACCTAAATACTATGGTCGGGCGAATCGCTGTCAAGCTACCGGGACGCGGGTATTGTTTCCCCTGCGGGCGTAGCCCTCCCCGCAGCAGCCGCTCTGTGTCTGTGCCGCCACGGGCGGCTTGCCCCGCTCCAGGGGGGTACTTGCCCGCGCACGATGCGGGGCTTGCCCGGTCTTCAGCGGGACGCTTTTCCCGTTCCAGCGGGACATGTCCCGTCCTCAGCGGGCCAGCATTTCTCTTTTTCCTTCCCCCCGTGCCGTTCTAGGAAAAGAGGAAGGCAGAGGGCAAAAGCGGAGCGGGCAGGTTCCCTTGCACGAACAACCTGAGGTCACCGTCACTTGTTTGCCACCTCAAATCCGAAACGTACAATAATCAAGTTTTGAACGCTTCCGCGGATTTGTATGAAAATCAATATCTGACCTCAGTGCGCGGTGCGGCAGGGTTTGACAGCGGCGTCATCGGCGATATTCTGACAAGGGGAATAAGATATGCCGCTGTTTGAGTTTACCTGCCGTATGTGCGGGAAGCGCTTCGAGCTGCTCCTGCGGTCACGGAGCGAGAAGGCCCGCTGCCCCGAGTGCGGCTCGACCAGGGTTGAACGACAATTCTCCGGGTTTTTCTCACGGGTTTCCGGCAACCAAGGGGGCGCTTCTTCTCCCTGCTCCGGATGCACGGCGACATCGTGTTCTTCCTGCTCGGTCCGCAGGTAGAAGCCGGGGCGGCGGTAAAAGACAACTACCAGCGAAGCGCCCGGAAAAAGGCGGTACCTGAGGATCCCGGCGTCTCGTTCCGATTGGTCTTCTCGCAGGTAGTCATGAAATCTTCCAGCCGCGTCCAGGTACCGTCCAAGGCTCCGTCAGCACGCTCGACTCCGGTATAGAAACCGGGAACCAGGCGATCTATTTCGAGAACACACGTACCGTTGCTCATGGCTATGCCGGTTATCTCGGGAGGCAGATCAAAGCTTTCCGCATAGAATAGATATGCTTTCGGCGAATATTCCTGGGCAATCCCCATCAATCCGTACTTCTCGCTGAGTGCAGCGGTCGTACCGAAGTTCGACCCCGGTTCCGCATCGCCACCGTCTATCCGTGCCAGCAGGACCCAGTTGGTATCCGCCGACAATCGGTAGATATAGCCCCAGCCCTCTCCGGGCGCTCCCACCATGATATACGGCCATGCAATGGCGACGGCGCAGCCGTAGTATCCGGTGCCCTGCGGCTGAGGCGAATACAGCGTCTGCCATGGCACCCACGTCGAAGCCACCCGGCGGAAAATGTGCACGGCGCCGAACTGATCGCCGATCTGAAGCCCGTAGTGCGGCTCGCCGACCACACACCAGTCGCGGTCTATGCCTACCGAAGCCCCGAACTCTCCCAGTTCACTGGGATTGGTTGAAGTAATGGGAGCCGGCGATTCCAGTGTCCAGCTAGCACCGTCCCGGCGATAGATGTAGGCCGTGCCTGCACCCATATTGGTTCCTACTGTCTCATTGGGGGAGCCGATGATCACCCGTGTACCGTCATAGTCCAGGGCACGCCCGAACCGTGCTGAAGAAGCGGTCCCCGTGAGGGTGGTCGCCAATGTCCAGTTGGTGCCCGATCGGCTGAATATGTCCACCACACCACGACCCGCGTCAGGCGCCCCCACCAGCGCATAATCCCCATCCGTTCCCACGGCTGCTCCCAGGGAGGCATTTGCCCCAAGGTTGGTATCGAGCAGCTTGGCCTGCTCCACCCAGTTGGAACCCGGGCCGGTGAAAAGCAGAGTAAAGACGTAGGCGGCGCCGGAATCCTCCCCCAGCTCATCATCACCCGGCGCACCGACCAAAGCGTACTGTCCGCAGAGGTCAACGGCGGCACCGAACTGTTGACTGTTAGTGGCATCCGAGGGGATCAGCTCCTGAAACACGGGCCACCAGGTGCCATTGTAGGCAAATACCCCGACATAGCCGAAGTCGTTGCTGCCGCCATAACGCCCGCCCACCAGGACCATATCCCCGTCCACCGCCAGTCCGGACCCGATGTAGCGGATCTGCACAGTGTTAGTGGGGATCAATTCACTTTGCCGATTCCGGTCATTCAGCGAAACGACATGTAACGAGCCGGCGTTCCCCAGCAGGCTGTCATCGCTGGGACATCCCGCAACCAGCCAGTCAGGATCTACTGCCACACTGGTTCCGCTGACGTCCCAGTCACTGTTGCCGACGCGTATCTGCTTTACCCAGCCGGTTCCGTTTCTCTGGAAGAGTATGGCGTAGGAGTCGCCTCCCACGAAGAGGTACTCACCATGCAGACAGCCGCTGTCGCCATAGAATCCAACTCCTGGTCCCGTCCGTGGGTGGACGTCCTCCACCATACCTGCCATAACCCAATTGGTGCCTTCACGATGATACACGTAGGCACCGTTCTGCTCGTGGTCCGTACCCACCACCGCATATTCCCCGTCAATATCCACCCACTGGCCGAAGAAGTCCGTGTCGGGGGCGCTGGAGGATGCATAGAGCACAACCTCCGGATAGCCCGCTATTTCCACATCCTTCTTCAGCGGTGCGGTTTGATAGACGAGGATGTCCCGCCTCGATGCAAGCGGGCGCTGGTCGGCGGGTATGGTGAAGAGCGGATGACCGTAGAGGGTCATAACGGGGTCTCGCGGGTCGTATGTGTATTCGTCGCGCGATTGATTTTTCGGCGCGGTGCGGAGCAGCTTTCCGTCGCCCCTGGGCGTATTCGCATGACCGCCGCTGGTGAGGTAAAGCGACAGCGTGCCCTTCGGCGCGGGCGGCCATGTGTCGCTGCAACGCCAGTAGTTCGCGCCCATCACGAAGTATTTCACGGGCGGCTCGTCGGCGATGCCGTTGTCTATTCCCTTCAGCCAGTAATCGAACCATCTCACCATGAGCGCGGGTATGTTCAACCTCGCCGCAGCCCCGAAGTCGATTTCCCCCACCTTTTGCTGACCCAGAGTGGAGTGCCCCCACGGACCGATGATGAGCTTCTGATTCTCGCGGGCGAGGCTCGTCCTGCCGTTCCTGACCATTCCCGTGAAGTGGTCAAGGCAGCCATTGCAGTGGTCGTACCAGCCGGAAATGTGGAAGTTGGGAACCTCGATTTCGGGATGGAGC
>QNAJ01000050.1 GCA_003641465.1 Verrucomicrobiota bacterium
CTGGCGGCGCCCGCACCGTCAGAGGGGACCGTCTCTTTCGATCGTTATCGGATTATCCTGGAGAGGAAACCGTTCGGAGCGCCGCCACCACCCGAATCCCCGCGACCGATTTCTCCGGCCGAATCGTTTGCGCGCAATCTGCGTCTTTCGGCGTTGCTGGAAGTCGAAGGAGGCGGGATCAAGGTGGGGCTGGTGGACAAGAAAACCGGCAAGAGTTTCTTTCTCACCGAAGGAGAAACGGTTGAGGGAATTGAGCTGGTGTCCGCGAGCTTTGATGATGAGGAGGCGGTTCTCCGTAAGGGAAACGAGATGGCGGTGATCAAGCTGGAGTCCGGAGAAATAAGGCCGCTTTCTCCGGAGGAGCAGCGCCAGCGGCTGATCCGCACCCGGCGGATGAGCTACCGCGAACGCCGTCGCCAGCGGGAGGAGCGTCGCAGCAAGCCGCCGCCGCGGCCCAAGTATACCGGCGAAGAACTGGAGAGGCATCTCCGTGAGTACCAGATGGAATGCATCCGACAGGGGCTGCCTCCTCTGCCTATTCCGCTGACGCCGGAGATGGACGCCCAGCTGGTCGCCGAGGGCGTTTTGCCGCCGCTTGAGCCTGAGCAGTAGGCTTCTGCCCGGAGAACTGCAGGGGCCGCGCCGGGGGCTCGGACATTTCCTCTGCTTTGGCAGTGGACGAAATCTGCCTGGCGGCGCCCTTACCCTGTCCCGCGCCGACAAGCACTTATTGACCGGGCATCAGAGCCGGCTGATGTAGGAGCGATACTCGCGGGCGGTTTTTTCCGGCGTGCTTCTCAGAAAACGGGCCAGTAGGTCAAGGCGGGAACTATGAAGAATTTCCCGCAGATGGCGAGGGTCGCGTACATAGCGGATGTATTCGAAAAATGCATTGCGGCGGCCGGGATCGGACATCAGGTAATGAACCAGCGCCCAGGCCTGACAGTAGGCCAGCTCGACCTTCGCGGAGGAGCCGAGCGCCAGGAATCCGCGTACATGCCGGTAGTCCATGAGCCGCTTCAGCGGAATGAGTCGGTTTTTTTCAGCGGCCTTCCGCAGAGTGGACACTCTGCGGGGGTCCTTGCGTCCGGCGGGCCGGGTTTCCATGAATACTGCCAGCCCTTCAATCAACCAATCGTTTTCCACGCGGAAGTCCGAATGAACTCCGTAGGCGAAAAACAACTGATGGGCGCCTTCATGCCGTAGAGTCACAAAGGTTTTTTCTTCCGCTTCATGCAGCAGTGCCCGTTCGATCTTGCGCTTCCGCAGCGCCGCTTGCGGCGTGCTGAGACCCGACTCTTCGGCACTTTTCCTGAGATCCTCTTCGAGGTCACGCAGCCAACCGGATCTCTTCTCGTTGTAGATCACCAGCCGCCTCAGAGTCGGACTGTAGAATCCGGCGGTGGGTTCAGGGATGCGGCAGTATCGTTTCTGGTACCGGTGGAACTGCTCTTCATCCGAAAAGAAGAGAACCTGCAGCGAGGGAAGGGGAGAGTTCCGCCGGCTGAGCAGCGGACGGAAGTAGCGCATGAACTCGGTATGCAATTCCTGGAGCGTCCGTACCGAGCGTTCAACGTGGAAGTACGATTCATCGGTGAGAATCGAGTAGGGAGGTTTCTTGTAGAACTGCATGGAAGGGAATTCCATCTGGAAACGGATGTCACGGTAAGTAATCGGTGGTATGCGTGCGGGGAGACGCTCGAGGATGCTGATTTTCGCCGCGGGGATACGGATCTGCAGTGCTCCGCTGGCGCCGTATTTTTCCTCGAAAACCACGTATTGTGAATTGGACTCCACAATCCAGCCGGTGAGTTCCCTCCCTTCGGCGGTCACCAGTCGGTACCTTGCCTGGCGGGCAAGCAGCTTCTCACGCATCTTTTTCATGACCGCCCGTTCGGTTTCGGTCAGCTCTTCCGCGGGCTTGTCTTCCGGAATGGCCTGGGCCGCCGCACTACCCCAGTGAAAAATGCGGGCCAGTACTCTTCCGGGGCGGGACTGCAGGAAGAGGTAAAAGCGGGGGTCATTGGTGCGGCTCCACCGGTAAACCTGTAGGGCTCCTGCCAGAAGCAGCACCAGGATCAGCAGGCGCAACAGGCTTCCTTTGTGTTTCCGTTTATTCATCGCCACCTGCGTTTCCCGCGGGGAGCTGCACTGGCCGGGGATACAGCCGGAACCGCTGAACATTCCGTTCAAAACGGTCCAGATCGGGCTGCCACACGGCAATAATTTCCTCCGGGGAACAGCTCGCCAGAAGCATATCCACGCACTGACCCGATCCCAGTAACTTGGCAAGCCTCTGCCGGTCTATCGTCTGCCGGAAGTCCGGTACGATGTCCCGTAGCGCGCACATGAGGTACACCGCCATCTCTACCGGCCGGAATGACTGCCCGGCTTTCGCCCGGAGTCTCAGCCGCCCACTTTCCGTTGTCACTGTGCCTGAGGCAACCAGATGCGCGGGAATGCGTTCGATCGCCTCGCGCACGTCTACCCCTCTCCACTGAAGCACTTGGAATGCCAGATCAGTTTCCCTGCCTATATCCGCCGCGGCCGCGGCCTCCGCCCACACGAGAGCGGGGTAGCAACGCGCACAATCAGGGCTGCGCAGGGCAGGGGAGGGCGCCCGCCACGCGAGACCGGGAGGCCACCAGTCGGTTCCAGCCGGCCAGCCGCTCATCAGGCAGGTGCGCAGGTCCAGGTCCAGCCGGAAATGGTCGCGGATAAATATCGCAGCTTCGCATGCGGTCAGCCCGTAGACCAGCGGCGTGGGAACTGCTCCTACAAAGCTGGTCTGCTGGGGTTCCAGCATTGGTCCGTCCACGGTTTCCGGGAAGGGCACCGGTCGGTCTGTCACCACCAGAGGTATGTCGGCGGCCGCTGCCGCTTCCATGCAGTAGCGCAGCGTAGACAGGTATGTGAAGCAGCGTACGCCCAATGTCGGGAGATCAAAGAGCAGTAGATCCACGTTCTGCAGAAGACCCGCATCCGGACCCCGCCGTGTTCCATAAAGCGAATAGACCGGCACCTTCCATTGCGGCAGGAAGGTATCCTTCACCGGCACACCGGCAGCGGAATCAGCCATCCAGCCGTGTTCGGGGACAAGCAGGGCGGAAAGCCTCAGATCGGGATGGCTGGCAACCGCCTCCACGGTGGGCCGTCCATCCCGGCTGAGACAGGCGGCGTTGGCGACCAATCCTACGGCGGCCCCGCGCAGGTCTCGAGGGACTCCAGCCAGAAAGGTATCTATTCCGAAGGAAAATTCAGTTGTCACGCAGTTCGGTATCCTTATCCGGAGTCTCTGCCGGGATACAGCTCCGGCCACACTGGTTATCAGGCGTTATGAGACAACAGCTGCCTCAAGGCGTCAAGGACCTCGGACACGCTTACCGAGCTGAGTTGACGATCAGCCGCCTGGAGTATCCGGACATGCTTTCCCCGCGGACCCCACAGCGAGGGATCCGATGGTCCGAAAATCGCTACCGTGGGCAGACCCAGCGCCGCCGCGACATGGGTCACTCCTGAATCGTTACCGATGAAGGCCCGGCTGGCTGCGAGCAAAGCCGCCGTGTCTGTCAGGGGTAAACCGTCCACCACAGGGGGCGCATCCTTTCGGCGTTCCAGTGAATCCCGGATATGCTGATCCGCTTCGCCGAGAACAAAAAAAGAATCCAAATGCAGTTCTTCACGCAACGCGGCGCGCAGTGAGATGAAATTATCCAGGCTCCAGTTTTTTCGGGGGCTTCCACTTCCGGGATGAATAGCCACGGGCGCTGCCGGCAACGCGAACTCTTGCAGGATGTCACGGCCGCGCCGCAGACGGGATTCCGGAAGAGTTAGCTGCGGTATGGCCCCCTCGCTCATCGGCACGGGCAGATCCTGCAGCGCCAGCATCATCTGATCGACAGCGTGCCGGTTCCTGACCAGGGGAGATCTGTAGATTACGAATCGTGCCCCCGCCTGCGTGAGATTCTTCCGGACGATACCGCCCGGATCGTGAAGGAAGCTGATGACCAGGTCGAATGAGGAAATGAAACCGATTTGCTCCTCGTCAAATTCCGGCTTCCACGAGAAGAAACGGGCCATACCGACTTCGTCCAGCGAGCGCACCTCGTCAGCCAGCCCGCTCTGGAGTGCCAGGCGGGCAATGTGGGGGTAGCCCACCAGTACAATGTAACAGTCCGGCCAGGTCTCGCGCAGACTGCGCAGCACGGGGGTGGTTACCACGAAGTCCCCGATTGCTCCACCCCGCAGAATCAGAATGCGCATGCGATGTTCTCCCTTTGGCCTTCCCGCAGGGAACTATAAATCGGGGCGTGGTAACGCTCAATAGCAGGTGAGAGCCAGTGCACCCACCAGCACCCCGATAGCTGCCAGCGTGCCGCCGGCGATGCGCATTCGAGAGGCCGGGTCAAGTTTTTCCAAACACAGCCGGAATCTCCACGGACTGAGTACCAGCCACATTCCGGCAATCACCCACAGGTACACCAGTGCCACCACCACCAGGCGCCACTGTGAGGGGTGCCAGCGCGCTGCGTCCAGAACCGGATCGCCGGCCAGCAGCAGCAGGCCGCCCAACGCCCGGGGAGCCAGCAGTTCATCCATGAAGAAGAAGAGGATTGCAAAGGCCGCAATGGCTGCCGGGATGACATAAGGCTTGAGGAACTCGAAGCGACCCAGCGGCGCCCGCAGAATAATCATTGCAACCCAGGTCAGATCTACTGCCGTGAGAACCGCCGCAGCGGTACGGCTGCGGGGGAAGCGCCGGAGGAGCTCGGTGGTGCGCTCCGCTGATACTATCGGTATCAGACCGCCCACCAGCAGGATCAGCCCAATGATGAGAGAGACTGTTCTGAGCGAAAGCATGACGGATACCCGGTCTGACTCATACCGGAGAACGCGGTAAAACGTGTCGGCTCTCAGACCCTACCGGTTGAAGAGAACAAACTCCGCGCGCCGGTTCAATCGCCACGACTCTTCGTCATGTCCCAGAGCGACGGGTTTTTCCTCTCCATAGCTGCGGGTCTGAATCCGGGAGGGATCGATTCCCAGCCCGGTGAGATAGGCGCGCACTGACTGAGCCCTCCGCTCACCGAGCGCCAGATTGTACTCCCGGCTTCCGCGTTCGTCGCAGTGCCCTTCCACGATCAGGCCGACGTGCGGATTCTTCCTCAGATATTCGGCTACCTGGTCCAGCTTAGGTCTTTCGCTGAGCTTGATGCGGGCACTGTCATAGTCGAAATACACCGGCTGGAAGGGACTCTGGTACTCCTGTCCTTCGGGCCGGTCTGCCATAGGGGCTCCGTAGATATCTTCCCCGGTCACCCCTCCCACTTCCTGTGGACCCAAGCCGGGTCTGCCCTGGCTGCGACAACCGCTGCCTGCCAGAACTATTCCCATTGCCACAAGTGCGAATACAATTGCATTTTTCATAATCGCTCCATTCCTCCCTGCTGGCTCATCGGCTTCTCGGAGACCATGCCGGAGAATACCAGTCACCGGGGTAAGGGGTCAAGAGGCGCGGAGGATCGCCCATCGTATCCACGATGAAAATTTGGGACCGGAATCCAGCAGTGCGCGTGGCCGCGATATGACGTCCGTCGGGGGCCCAGGAAGGATCCTCGTAGTTCGCATCCGGCGGCGTTACGTAGGACACCTTGCCCGAATCGAAATCGTACACCCCTATTCGATATATACCGGCGAAACGCGAAGCAAAAGCCAACCGTCCGTCAGGACCCCAGTCGGGCGCCACGTTCTCGGAGCCTCGCAGGTGTAAGCGCTCAGTCCGGCCGCTGTCCGCCTCGAGCACATATATCTGCGGCGTTCCCGACCGGTCGCTGACAAAGGCCAGCCGTGTCCCGTCCGGTGACCAGGCGGGCGAAGCTTCTGCTGCCGTGGGAGTCCGGGTGAGCCGAGTTGCCCGCCAGCCACGCATCTCCAGCACATAAAGTTCCGGATTGCCGTCCTTGGAGAGGACTACCGCCATGCGCCGTCCGTCGGGCGATACGGCGGCACCGGTGTTCAGTCCGGGGAAGCGCACCAGCCGGATTCGCTTTTTCCGGACAAGATCGATGGAATACACGTCAGGGAAGCCCATCAAGAAGGAGGTGTAATAGAGAACACGACCCTCCGGTCCCCAAGCGGGCGCCACGCTGATACTGCGGTCGCGGGTCAGCTGTACCAGGTTGCCCCCGTCGGCATCACACATGTAGAGCTCCTTATGCCCGTCACGGGTGCCCACCATGGCGATTCGCGTCGTGGCGATACCCGGCTTCCCCAAAACCGCCCGGACGATTTCGTCGGCCAGGCGATGGGCGGTCTGTCGCAGTTCGTCTGTGCGTGTCCGGTACCGACGGGACAGGTATTCACGGCCGGTCCGGCGCGAGACCACCGAACATACTACCGTGATGCGGTCGCCGCGCGAGCGGACGCGCCCCGTACACCGGACGATGCCCGAACCCGCGGGCGCGAGAGAAAACCAGCCGGAATTCTCCAGATCGCGGCCGAGGACCTCTACCAGCGCACGGGAGGACGCGCTTGTATCCGCTGCCAGTCCGGCCAGATCGATCGGCCATTTTCGCGCGCCCCCCTTGACAACCATAACCTGAGCATCGACCGTCCGTAGAGCGATCAGCATCCCTGCCAGGGTGGCTGCTATACCTTTTTTCATTCTCACTCTCAGTAGCTGTACATTCTACCTGTCCGCGACCGCACAGAATATGTCCGGAATCTTTCATCCGGAAGAGCAGCGACGAGTGTTTCCGGCGGCGGCAGGCCGAGCAATCGCCGGGCCGGTTCCCGGCTCCGCGGCTGTTGCGCCCGCGGTATCGGGGACTATCGCACATCTGGCCCTCAGACCGCCACCCTCTTCTACTACCAGATGAGGACCGGAGAGCTCCCCTTTTACCAGCCCACCGACGTGAATTATTATGCGGCCGGTAGCCTGGATCCGTCCCTCGAGTTTTCCGGACACTTCAATGTTTTCGGCGGTTACCGGCTGACGGCTGCGCACCACCGCTCCGGATGCGATCCTCAGGTCGCGGGTGTGCACTTGGCTGAGGTCAAAACGCGCCCGGGGATGGATCTCCAGCACCCGCAAGGCACGGAGCTTTCCCTCTTTCACGGTACCCTCAAGAATGATTTCACCCGCAACCAGTTCGGCATTTTCTACCACTGCGTGAGGCGCCAGCCGGATACGCCCGCATGTCTTGATCGGCTGATGCCACACGGTTTCGATCGAGTAATCAGTCATGTCCAGTATAACCCGGCAACGCGGGCAGAATGTTCGTTGAGCCTTGCCCGTCAGCCGGAAGGAATAACCGCACTCATAGCAGATGATTTCATGCGTCGGCGGCCGGACCGTGTGACGGATATGCAGGCCAGGAGATTTGCCCTCTGCAGGTCGCTGAGAGTCTGCTGGCTCCGGCTTTCTTTCTGCCTTTTTGGGCCGACTGCCCTCTTTCTCTTTTCCGGCCGCGCGACGGGCAGCCTTGATCACCGCGTAGCCGTCCAGGAACTCAGCTTTTTCGCGGTCAGGCAACTACTCCTTACCTCCGAAGCGACGGATTGGAAGATTCCTTGACTTCGCAGATCATTTCTTGGTGAAGATACCTCCCTTGGCATCCCTTGACGGCGGCTCACTCTCGGTCTTGGGTGCGCGCGTATTTGCCTGAGTTTCGGCCGTCGGGCCGGTAGGGGTGACCTCACTGCGGCCGATGAAGGTGACTCCATCCTCAACGGCCAGCCGTTTGGCCTTGATATCCCCGGTGACTTTCGCGGATGATTTCATTTCGATCCGGTCACGTGCAGTAATATTGCCGTTCACCTGTCCTGCTACAGAGACGGAGTTAACCACCAGATTCCCTTCGATCCGCGCGGACTTGCCAATCACCGCGTCGCCGCCGCATTCCAGATCACCCTTCAGCTTGCCGTCTATCCTCAGAGAACCCTCCGTCTTCACGGTCCCGGTTATTTCAACCTGCGAGTGAATTAGCGACTGCGTGATCGTGTCTGATTCGAAATTCATCATCATATACTTTCGCAGTACCTCTACACATGCAGCTTGGTATGCTGCGAGTGGCGCGTCAAGTCCAAGGATGCGGGTCCAAGTTTCAGGGCGAACAGTTCCGGGTAGGGCATCCCCCGCCAGCGGCAAGAAAGAAGTCCAGACACTTGCGGGGAAGGTAATTGAGCTTGTGGACCACCTCGGGCAGGGCTTGGGGCCGAATGCGGTTCATATCACAGTGTTTGGGGAAATACTGCCGCAAGCGCCCCCTGTCATGTTCGACTGTACCCCGCGGCCAAGCGTGAGGGAAATGGGCAACGTAGACTTCCGCGCCCAGCGCTCTAAGCGGACCGCAATTCCTGCAGAGCTC
>QNAJ01000051.1 GCA_003641465.1 Verrucomicrobiota bacterium
GCCTCCTCGGTTTCCGGAGCCACCGCCCGCTCCTCAGCCGGGGCTTCCTTCATCTCCACCGCCGCTGCTTCCTCCTCAGCCGGAGCACCCGCCGCAGCCTTCTCTGGCTCCTCCGCCTCCTCCGCCGGAACTTCCTCCTCAGCCTCGGCCTCCGGGCCGGGCAGCAGGGTCTCAATCTGCTCCTCCCTGACCTCTCCCGCTTCTGCTGCCTCCGCTGCCTCCGCTTCAGACGGCATTTCCACGAAAACTTCCGCTGACGGGGGCGCTTCGGGTGCCGTCACCTCGCCCTCAACGACAGCCTCCTCTACACCAACGGTCTCAGAGGTGGCTACTTCGGGTACTTCGACCGCCGGTGCTGCCATTTCCACCTCGGGCTCAGTTCCCGTTGGTGCTGCGGCTTCGACCTCTTCCTCTGCTCCCAGATCTTCCAGCAAAGACTCCAACTCTTCCTCCTGGGCCCGTAAGTTTCCTCCCCACAACACCAGTGCTGCCGCAACCAGCAAGCCTGTGATCCATGCTCTCATTCGCATCTCCTCCTGGAATGCCTGATCCTCTCTATCTCCATAGTGATTGAAAGCAGCACTCCGGACCTACCCTTCCGAAGAACGCCCGCCACCTTGAAGCTTCTTCCTCAGCTCCTGGAGCTCCGACTCAGCTATACGGGTCACAAGGATTTCAGCACCGCTTTGCATGTCGCGTAATAATACGCCGTCACGCCGTATGTCAACGATTTTGTAGACCCGGTCCCGGACGGTAATGGTATCCCCTACGTGGACTACGAAACGGCTCGCGTCTGTCAGCAGTGCCAGATATGCTACGCGCTCGTACCGGGTCAGAGCCATATTTTTCACAAGCGGAACGATACGATCGCCCTTGCGGAGGGTAAGGACGGATTCATCTACTTTCCCGGCGGGCGTCTTTCTGATCTTCGGTTCATAGCTGACGACCTTATAACCGTCAATCACGTCACCAATTTTTACAAAGTACGATCTTTCCAGAGTCCGCAGATTCAACAGAAACCGGGTCTCTCCGTTGGCCAGCGTTTGCACTCCCTGGAAACGCATCCGGAACGGCCGGTTGACAATCCGCACTACCCGCAGCTTGGCCACCGGGTTCGGAAAATCCTTGGAGTCGAAAGGATTTGTGCCCGCCTGGAACTCTTCGATGTTGCTGAATCCGTCACTGTCCGGGTCAGCGAATGCGTCTGCGGCATCAAAGGGATTCAACCCTACCTTCTTCTCATACACATCCGTCAGCCCGTCGCCGTCGCTGTCGATCTCCTCCGGCCGGACGATTTCCGGCTGTCGGCGCCCGCAGAAGGGGCATACATCCGCATCAAAGGGTATCGGCTTCCGGCAGTCCTCGTATACGCACAAAACCCGCAACTCACTGACAAAAAGCAAATTGGTGAAGGGAGGCAATTGCATCGGTCTACTCACCTTCTGCCAGCGCCCGGTATATGCATCTATTGCCAGTCGTTCGGCACGCTTCCACTGCGACGGCAAGCTCTCGCTCACGAGGGATTCCAGGGTCGCCCTCGACCGCTGCAGCTGCGACAGAAGATAGCCTACTGATCCCAGCAGCGCCGCCACCACAGCCGTGAGAATCAGTTTCTCATAATGACGGACCAGCCAGCTCTCCTGTCCGGGCATTGTCATGGCCCGCTAGCCTCGCTTTCTCGAAACCGGTACACGTTCAACTGGAGCGTGACCTGGATTTCCTCCCGGCCAGCCACAATCCTCTCTTCCCGGGTGAGCGGTCTCTCCGCGCCGGATTTGCTCCCCATGGCTGCCGGTAGACTGAAAATCTGACCAAGTGCATCCCCGATTCCCTCGCCCCGGGAAGGCTCCGCCAGTGCTCCAAACTTCTGATTCTCAACCTCGATACTGGTCACTACCGCGCAAAACGGAGCGTTGGCCAATCCCTGCAGCAGCTTCCAGAAAGCTGGTTCACTACAGGAAAAGGTGAAGCGGTAACTTTCCAGATCCACCAGGTCAGCAATCTCGTCCGGTGCCTTGGGCATACGGCGTGATTCACCACCTGCCGCAGCCGCAGGGACTCTTCTGCGCCGCCTCCTTGCAGGCTGCGGTTCTGTCCTTTCCTTCTTCAACTCGAACTCCTGGCGTCGGAGGTCATTCAGTTCGGAAATCCCCGCAGCAAATAGCACGCTGCATATCCTCCTCACCTGCTGCAGCTGTACCGTTAATCTTGCTACGTCGGTAGCTGCAGGAATCTGACCGCGCACGTACCGCTCAAACCCGAAGGTAAAATCCTCCGGAAGAATCACTTCCGCTTCGGCAGCTTTGCGTGAAAGGTAGCGGATATCCTTCTCCAGAATCGCCGGGAAGTCGGCCGGCTCAATTCGGACGGGCTGGACCTGATTAGTGCGTAGCGAAGTTATCAGCTCCGAAAGGAACCCTTCCATCCGAGCGGCATTCTGCGCCACCGTCTTCACATTCCCCTCGGATGGATAGGGAGAACGGGCCTGCAATCGTACCAGCTGCACATGCTGGCTCTCCAGTTCACCCGTAATGGCGCGGTAAGCCTGCCACCCCCGCCACAGAAAGAAAGCCGCTCCACAAAGGAAAATCAGTCCCACCAGCAGCAGGACCAGCACAAGCCTGGAGAAACGGCTGCTCACAACTGGATAGGCTCCTTCAGCACGGCTTCTATTTTGAACCTGCGGATAAAATCGCCCGTTACCGGGGCCGGCTGCCACGTTATCTCGGTCTCCTCCGTGAAGAATCTGCTCTTGCGGAGAGCATCCCGGAAAGCTCTCACCGGCGAGCTGTCCGGCACCTTGTCGAGGTATCCCATTCCGGTCAACTCTATCCGCCGAACTATTCCGCCGACGGGCCCCCCGTCCGGGGGGGCCGCGGCCTCTTCCACGATCGGTACGATCCGCGCGACCCAGATACCCCGCGGCACCACCCGCCTCACATCGGTAAGCATCTGCGCCCATCGGCGTTTGGCCTCGAGGGTATCCAGTAGCCCCTCCACCCTGACCCGCGCCGTAGCCAGTTTCTTTTCCTCCACCGCCAACCGGCTTTCCACCCGGCGCAACAGGGTTACCTTGTCCCTCACCTTCTCCAGATATTCTCTCCCCAGCGCGCTCATCTTGAAAAGGTACCCGGCCCACACCACCATGGTCATGATCAGCGAGAGTCCTGCCAGAACCAGATAGGGCAGCTTTCTGCGTGCCGCCTGGCGGCGCCTGACCCTTTCGGGCAAAAGGTTCAATTCAATGGGACACGAAAGCAGTTTGCGCAGGCCCAGTCCTACCACTTCCCCCAGCAGGTGCACATCACGTGCGATCTGCTCAGCGGCTATCCTCTCGGAGACCGCCACATTGAGAAAGGGATTCAGATAGTCTACTTCGATTTTCAATTTCTCTTTCAAAAAGGTGTCAGTATAGGGAATTACCGAAGTCCCGCCGGTCAGCAGGACCAGTTCCGGCTTACTTCCCGCCTGCTGGCTGCGATAGAAATTTATGGAACGATTTATCTCGGCGTGAATGCGCGTCATCACGCTGCGTACCGCCTTCGACACCCTGTCGGCCACCTCGCTCGGCGGTGCCTCGTAGGCACTGCCGAAGGCCACAAACGCGTGCACTTTCTTGAGCTCCTCCGCTTCCGCAAAAGAGATTTCGAATTCCCTCATTATCTGCTGGGTAATCGCATTCCCAGCCACCGGAATACTGCGCATGAATATCCTGCCCTGCTCCATGAAAATCAGGTCCGTGGACCTTGCGCCCATGTCAATCACCAGAACACATCCTTCAAGATTGTCATAGTTGTAACGCACTGCGTTGTACAACGCCGCCGAAGCTACATCCACCGTATCCGGCTCCAGGCCGGCCTGTTCGACACAACCGGAAAGTTCTTCGATGATATCCGCCTTGATCGCCGCCAGCATTACGTCCAGATCCCCGCCCGCGCTGCCAATCAGCTGATAGTCCCAGACGACCTCATCCATGGGAAAAGGAACGTTCTGCTGCGCTTCGTAGAGAATAATCTTGTAGACCTTTTCACCGTCTACCGGTGGCAACTTGACGAAGCGCGAAAAAACCGATTGCCCCGGCACCGACATGACCACCCGGGGGCCCTTCAGTCCGCTTTCGCGGAGCATGTCGCGCAGAGTAAGAACAATCTGCGAAGCCCGATCACTTTCCTGGGTAGGATCCAGTTCCAGTGAAGCAATGGAATAGTTCATCAGCTGCAACCCGCCGGACTTGAGTCCCGAAAATTCCGCCAGCTTCAGGCTGCTGCTGCCTATATCCAGTGCTAGAATACGGTCCTGGCCGAACATACTTCCTACCCTGCTCCGCACCACCCGGAAAAAACTCAACGTCCGCCGCCGAACTTTATCGCCTCATATTCGTCGTACAGGATCATCCCGAACGGCGTCTGCATCCGGTTGAGCAAGAGGCCGCTCTCCGGAGTGAGCTGTTCCCACCAGCGCTGCTGGGAAGAAGGCCGCGTCTTGATCGCCACCAGTCGCCCCCCCGAACGCACCAGCACCGCAACCCGGACCACCTCACCGAACCTCTCAATGGTACTGGGATGCAGGTACATCACGCTCTTATGCCTGCCCTTGGGAACGTTTACGTATGAAACCGTGCCCTTGAGAAGTTTGTACTTGCCCGCATCCCGGCGGGATTTCAGGAGTACGTAGTACTCGAAATCCAGCTGATCCAACCATTCCGGACGCGTGAGGTATTCTACAACCACCTGGAACCACTGGCGCGTGGGTCTCTGGGGCGTACCGCCGACAATACGATATTCGGGTGTGCGGACCTTCTCTCCATCAATCTTGCGTATCTCTACAATCTTGCCTTCCGCTGCAAACACCTGAGAGGGCACAACCTGCAGAAACAACAGCAAGAATGGAATAATAGTCAGCGGCACCGGAGGATAATTCTTCATCTCGACCCCCCAATGATTCTGCGTAAACATTTCGCGCTCAGTATATGGAGTAATCCTGTCAGGCGTCAACCAAACACTCCGGATGGGCAGCCACCAATGCGTCCGCCAGCCCTTGCTCAGTCGCCCGCCTCTTCCGTCGCATAATCAAAGTCTGAGGCATTCCTGACCTCGAACCCGCACTCGGGCAGGGACTCAAGAAAGTACCGGCCGTAACGGCGTTCAATGACCCGCCCGTCAAGTATCACTACCCGCCCTTCGTCGTATGCACTGCGGATCAGCCGTCCCACTCCCTGGCGAAACTTGAGGACCGCCTCAGGCAATGAGAACTCTATGAAGGGATCCCCCCCACGCTCCTGTATCCGCTCCATCAATGCACGAACCGGCGGCTGGTCGGGCACGGCAAACGGCAGTCGCACGATCACCACCATGCGCAATGCCGGCCCCTGCACGTCCACTCCCATCCAGAAGCTGTCCAATCCGAACAGTATTGCATTCCCCTCCGCTCTGAATCTCTGAAGCATTGCATCGCGGCTGATCTCCTGGCCCTGCACGTAAAGAGAACGTCCTCCCCGGCGGATATCCTCTGCCAGTAGTTCCGCAAACCTGTGCATCATCCGGGCGCTGGTAAACAGCACAAATACCCCGGCCTTTTCCTCCAATATAAGCGCGCGCAGTGTGCGGGCCGCTGCCCGGATGAAGTCTTCCTCAGCCGTCGGATCCGGCAGACCCCGGACCACAATCACCTGCATCTGTCGCTCGTAGCGGAACGGAGACCCTATGACAAGCTTCTCTATTTCTTCGTCTACTCCCAGCCGGCGGCAGAAATAGTCCATCCGCCCCGCAACCGAAAGCGTCGCGCTGCTGAGCACGACACGCTCCAGCCTCCCGAAAAGCACTTCCCGGAGTATGGGGCCCACCTCGACGGGGAGGGCGTGCAGGACCGGTAAAGCCTTGCGGGCTCCCTCCAGCTCTACCCAGTAGACATGGTCGTCAAGACTCATATTGAAGAAATGCTGGAGAGACAGCGCTGTTTCCTGTCCACGCAATGCCAGGGCGCGTAGTTCCACGGCCATCTCCGGCGCCACGCTATCCAATCGAGCAGCCAGCCCGGCCAGTTTGCGGCTCATCCCCATCAGCGGCGTGCTCACTGTATCTACTACCCTCATCGGCGACATCAGCCGGACATATGCCCGCTCGGGCGACAGCTCGAGTTTATTGGAAATCTCGCGGAAAAGACTTTCTACCGCCAGCCGCCATGCCCGTATCTCCGGAATCAGATGTCCCTCCCGGAGAGTCACCAGCAGACCCCGCGCCTCGTCTTTGGACACCAGCCGACCAGCCCAGTATTCCAGCGCCGCCTGCGATATACGCAGCCCAAAATAGTCCGGTGCCACCTTAAGGATCTGATGTGCCTCATCCAGTATCGCTGCGCTGTACTGAGGCAGTATTCCCCGCGCATGAACACCCAGGGCGAGGTCGGCAAAAAAAAGGTGATGGTTCACAATAATCAGGTCCGCTACATCAAGTCGGCGACGGGCCTTCGTGAAAAAGCAGCGCTCATAGAATCGACACTTCTTTCCCAGACAATTGTCCTGCTCACAGCACACCAGTTCCCACACCTCTGCCGAGGGCAGGAAGGGAAGCTCCTGAAGCGATCCTTCCCGCGCTGAACCCGCCCATTGATTGATGCGATGCAACTCCTCATGACGCATTTCCGGAAGAAGTTCATTCTGCGAACGCATGGCAGCAGAGAGCCTCCGCAGACAAAGATAGTTATTCCGCCCCTTCGCCAGGACTGCCGAAATTCTCCGTCGCGCCGCCGCCTGTAAGAGGGGAATATCCTTACCCGCCAGTTGCTCCTGCAGGCTGATCGTGTACGTGCTGATGACAACCGGGCGATTTTCCTCGGCCTCTCCCACAAAGAACAGGCACGGCACCAGATAGGCCAGGCTCTTGCCTACACCCGTTCCGGCTTCCACTGCCAGATGCCCGCCGTTTGCAAGGACCCGCGCCACTGCCTCCGCCATCTGTACCTGCTGCAGCCGGTGCTCATAAGAGATCCCCGCCCGCTCGGCGGCGGCGGCCAAAGGCCCTCCGGGCTCAAAAAAGGCGGACACCTGTCTTTCCATCTGACCCACCTCAGCACCTTCTGACATCACGCGAACGTCGGTTTCGATGCCCGATTCCGCAGCTGGGCACTGCCTCAAACCCGCTGCGGCAGGCATCCGGTAGTCCTATCCGGTATCCGATGCTCCTGGATATCCAAAACTCTGACAGAAAAGGATGACTTGATATTCTCCGAGCATATATCATAAATTACAGTTGTAGTCCGGGGCGAGCGTAGCTCAGTGGTAGAGCTCCACCTTGCCAAGGTGGATGTCGTGGGTTCGAATCCCATCGCTCGCTCCATTTTTATTAGCCATCTTCCCGCGGTCGGCCGTGCCAGCCCCTGCGTCGGCCCGTTCTCGGCTCCGGCGCCGGACTTGTCCTCCGGAGAACGATGCGCATTGTGCAACGACATAAGTGGTGGGCGAGGCGGGAGTCGAACCCGCACCCCTTTGCCGGGACAGGATCCTAAGTCCTGCGCGTCTGCCGGTTCCGCCACTCGCCCGCGCTTCCCGAACAGCCTAGGGCAAAAAGTCGTCAGCAGCAAGGGCCGGACTGCGGGGGGACTCACCTGCTGGTGGACGCTCAGGGGCTCGAACCCTGGACCCGCGGATTAAGAGTCCGCTGCTCTGCCAACTGAGCTAAGCGTCCGGCATTTAGTTAACCCATATTCCCGTCTCCTGCAACCCCAAAACCAACGGTTTTCAGCCGGACAATTGCTGGCAGAAAGCAATCAGCCGGGTGCAGGCCTCTTGCAGCGTCTCTTCATCACAGGCAAACGACAGGCGCACATGCCGCGAGCTGCCGAATGGTTCCCCGGGGATCACCGCAATGTCCTCTTCTTCCAGCAGACGAGCACAGAAATCAGCCGCCGTCAGCCCTGTGGGGGATATGTCCACCCAGCCATAGAAACTCCCCTCCGGTGGGAACAGCCTCACGGGGGTTCCCTCGCCGAGGGTGCGAATCAGTATCTGGCGCCGCCCGGAATACGCTTCGACCATGGAAGAAATGATATCGCGCGGCAACTTCAATGCCTCTATCGCGCCATACTGCGCAAATGAATTCGGTCCTGACGTGCTTTGACTTTGAAGATTTGCAACCGCCTGCGCGATTTCCTTTTCCGCGGCAAGATATCCCAGCCGCCAGCCGGTCATGGCAAAAGTCTTGCTGAAACCATTCACCACTACGGTGCGCTTCTTTATCTCCTCGTCCAGAGATGCGATGCTATGGTGTGTCCTGCCTTCAAATACGATCTTCTCATACACCTCGTCGGAAATCACCGTGAGGCCCCGGCGCAGGATTACCTCA
>QNAJ01000052.1 GCA_003641465.1 Verrucomicrobiota bacterium
CCTCGCCATCCGCGTCCCGCGGCGGAGCATTCGACGGGCTTCCCGCGTCGATGCAGGGAGAGTCTTCCTTGAGGTGGTAGTCCGATGTGAGCTTCGGATCCGCAGATATGTTGCCGGAGCCCGCGTACCCGCCCTGCACGCAGGAATACGTCACTGTCGCGCTACTCGCGGAAATCTGCTGGACGCCATTGCTCCAAATGATCGAGTTCTCAATGAAAAGCACCGAGCCCTCATCGGCGACCACGCCCGCAGCTCCCGAACCTGAAACGCAGTCAACGATCGTACAATTCACGATCCGTGGTGCGGATCCAACACAACCGATGGCAGAACCGCCGCGTTCCGCCTGGTTGTCGGCGAGGAGAGTATTCTCGATCCACGGCTCTGCACCGTTCATACAGTAGATGCCTCCGCCAGAGCCGTGGGGCGCCAAGTTCGCTTCAATCCGGCAGTTCTCAAGGAGGGGACTACCGCCATTGATCTGGATGCCTCCGCCGTTGCCCCATTGTTCACTGCCGTAGTTGTAGATCGCCTTGTTGTTCGTGATGTGCAAGTATTGAAGAGACGGGCTGGAATCAAGAATGTATATTGCGCCGGCTCTTCCATTGCAAATGGTCACGCCGCGTAGCACCCAACGCCTGTCCTCCGCCCCTATGAAGCTTACCCCTCTGCCCTCGCCTCCCAAATCAATCACACAGTTCTCAGGACCATTTGTGGAAATCAGCATTACCGGCTGCCCTGGAAAGACCAGATTCTTATTTCGCTCTCCTGTGTATACCCCGTCGCTCAACTGGATAATCTCGTACTGGTTCGTAGCCGCATCGAGTGCGTCCTGAATACAGGTGAAACTCTTCTGTTGCGCGCCGCCGCCACCACCCCGGCCACTACCGCCCTTGCCCCCACCGCTCCCGGCCCCGCCATTGGGGTCCACGATGATAGTCGGGCTGGGAAAAGAGGTTGCGTTGGTCGGATCCGTACCATGGGCGTACTCGTAGACGTTGCCGAATCCGTCCGCGTCCGGGTCGGACATCATGTCGGCGTCGTCTGTCGGATCAAAACCGTGCCCGACCTCCCACCCGTCAGCCATGTCATCGCCGTCGGTATCTGATTGGGTAGGATCGGTGTTGTAGGAATACTCATCGAGGTTATCGAGACCATCGGAGTCCGGATCAGCGTTCGCGTCGGAAGGATTCAATGGATCAAGAATCGGATACCTGAGCTCATATACATCATCGATGCCGTCGCCATCTTCGTCCAATGGCTGGTCGAGTGGAACTCGGCGAACCCGGTAGAAGAGTCCATTGACTTGGTTTATGATGCCACTGTCCAGCCACGACTGGGTTTCCTCCGCGCCAAGCGTCATGCCACGGATAACCGTCCACTCGCCTGTCAAGCAATCAGACGCCCACACCTGATAGTACGCACTTGTGGACGATTGGAACCCGAGTTCAACACCGTCCTGCACCGCGTGGATTTCAGTCACCCGAAAATCCTGGGCAAGAAGGCGACCCACGAGCAGGGAGAGAAGTAGAAAAGCTGAATAGATCAGCCCCTGGGCGAAACAACGGAACAGACGAGCCTTCACCTGCGTCCCCCCTGGAAATGTTACGCGAATGCCGTACTCTACACCTGCCACTGCAAATCACAAAAAGTTTGCCGGGAGGCGTACTGATTCCCGGCTTTCACCAGTATGTCTGGCCCCTCCGGGAGTCCGCGGCTCGCTCCCTTCACCCCGACCTGATGGGTTTGCGTCCATGAAAACTAGGTGCACTCTAGGTGAGGCAAGCGGTGGGTTCAAGCAGAAAACTGACAAAATCGCTTTTCGGGCAGATCTCTTGCTCGTGCAACCCGGATAGCCTGCCCCCACAGGTCTAAGGGGCTACTCTCAAGGGACAAGCCGAAACCCGGGAGAAACCAGGCCTCCCGGGGCGGAAAACCTGTCGAGGGAACGGGTGGCACCCGCAGGTGCACCAATAGAAAAAACCTGAAGCCCGCCCCGCAGAATACAGGCCACTGTCGTGCGCTTTGCGCGAATTGGCATGTTCTGCCCGACAGCTCCAACCATTGGAAGCCCTGGTCGCGAAAACGCCCGGCCCCCGCCATGTCGGCCGAGGCCAGTCTCATCTTATCGGCGGGACCGGAAGCTCTTGCCTGAAAAGTTCGAAACCCACCACGATAGACATCGGGGCGAGGCTCGCCTGCCCCGACGGCGGTCGGAGCTGTCTTGGAACGTTTCTTCCACATTTTCCAATGCTCGGAACTTTTTACCCGCAGATTTTCAAACCCCGCGCAATGCGGGGCAAGCCTTGGTCATTTCGCGAGAAAAAGTTTCAATCTTTGGAAGTTTCTGGCTGAAAAGTTCCAAACCTTGGAAGTTTCTCGGCAAAAAGTTCCAAACCTTGGAAGTTTCTTACCAAGAAATTTCCAAACATTGGAAGTTTTTGTCCGAAAAGTTCCAAACCCCGCAGAATGCGGGGCAAGCCTTGGAAGGTTGCGTTCCGAAAGCTCCTAGCTCCGCGGAAGATCGCGCAGCTCGGGAACCTCTTTCACCCAGCGGGCCAGAGCCGGCAGACTGGGATAATGCGTCAGATCGAACCAGATGGGCGTCAGGGAAACGAAGCCCTTCTGCAGGGCTTCCAGGTCAGTCCCTTCAGGATCGCCGATAACCTGCAGTTCCCCGTCCATCCAGTAGTACACATTCCCCCGGGGATCGGTCCGCTTGTCAAAGGTCTCCACGAACCGCGACTGTGCCATTCGCGTGGCGGCGAAACCGCGGATCTCGCTGAGCGGCAGGTTGGGTATGTTTACATTCAGCAGCACACCGGAAGGCAATGGATTCCGGGCGAGGCGGCGTACGATGCGGCGCGTCACCTCGATGGCCGTCTCCCACAACGGATCGGAAAACGTGTTCAAAGAAACCGCCATGCTGGGAATCCCCAGAATCGTGCCCTCGGTGGCGGCGGAGACGGTCCCGGAGTAGATGACGCTGATACCCGCATTCGGTCCCAGATTTATTCCGCTGATCACCAGATCGGGCGGCGCGGGCAGCAATGCGCAGACCGCCAGCTTGACGCAGTCGGCGGGAGTTCCACCGACGGCATACCCGAAGAACCGCCCGTTACGCTCTACCGGACGGGTCTTGATGGGATCGGAAAGGGTAATCGCGTGGCCCACTGCACTCTGCTCCGCCGCCGGTGCCACGACATGCACCTCGCCAAGGCCGCTCACCGCTTCGTAGAGCGCGTTGATACCCGGCGCATATATGCTGTCGTCGTTGGATATCAGGATGCGCATGGACTCCGACACCACAAGACCGGAAATGTAACCCAGAAGACGGTCTCTGTGAACCAATTTCGTGGGTGTGGGTAGGGAACGGAACCACACTTCGTAAAGTGCGGCCACACCGTATGCCCAGCTTCACTGTGCACGGCGGCCATCTTTGGGATTGTCTGGGACCGCCGCATGCACTATTGGGTTGGTATGGAAGACCTGGTCGGGAGGGAAGCCGATGGCGTATGAAGTACTGGCCCGCAAGTGGCGTCCGCGGCAGTTCGACGAAATCGTCGGACAGGAACACGTAGTCACGACGCTGAAAAACGCGATCGAAAGCGACCGCGTGGCCCACGCCTATCTGTTCGTGGGACCACGCGGCATCGGAAAGACGACCACCGCGCGGATCCTCGCCAAGGCGTTGAATTGTGTCGAAGGTCCCACCGTTCACCCCTGTGACAAGTGCGATGCCTGCCGCGAGATCGCCCAGGGCAGCAGCATGGATGTGATCGAAATAGACGGTGCGTCCAACAACGGTGTGGAACAGGTGCGCAGCCTGCGGGAAACGGTTCACTACAGCCCGGTACGCGGCCGCTATCGCATCTATATCATAGACGAGGTACACATGCTGACGACCCCGGCGTTCAATGCCCTGCTCAAGACGCTCGAGGAACCTCCGGGTCACGTGAAGTTCTTTTTCGCCACTACCGAACCCCAGAAGATACCGGCCACGGTGCTGTCGCGCTGCCAGCGGTTCGACCTGCGCCCGCTGACCGTAAAGGAGATTGTGGGAAGGTTGGAGGAGATCTGCGCAGCGGAAGGTTTTGATGTGGATCAGGATGCTCTGCTGGCAATCGCCCGCTCGGCGGAAGGCAGTCTGCGGGATGCTGAATCGGCCCTGGACCAACTGGTGGCGTTCTGCGGCAAGAAGATACGCGAAGGCGATGTGATGGCGGTATTCGGAATGGTAGCCCGCCGCGAACTGGAAGGTCTGGGCAAGGCCATCCTGACCGGCGATGCCGCGACAGCCCTGGAGACATTGTCCCGTTTCGACCGGGCCGGCAAGGACATGAACCGCGTACTGGAGGAGCTACTGGAACATTTCCGGAACCTGCTCGTCTATATGGAGACCGGCGGCCGCAAGGCTGAGGAACTGCTTCCGGCACAGAGCGCGGCATTGGCGGATCAGGCCGCCCTGACCGATGTCGAAAAGGTCATGCGCATAGTGGAGACGCTGATCGAGGCGGAACAGAAGATGCGCTACGCCGCATCCCCGCGCCTTCTTCTGGAGGCGGCGATCGTTCGCGCCTGCCATGCCTCGCGGGTCGTTTCGGTTGGGGAGCTGATGAAACGTCTGGAGCAACTGGCTGCGGCGGTAGCCGGAGATGCCGCGTCGGCGGGCGGCGGCATCACCGCCCACCGGTCAGCCACGCGCACTCCGGCAACCCGAAGTGCAGCCGCAGCCGGCGGAAAAGGCGGTAAGGACGGAAGTTACCGGACCGCAGACAGCGTCAATCGGGAGGGCAGGGCGGCAAAGATCAGGGAGAAACCTCACTCGGGGGATGACTGTGTGCTGTTGAGCGAGCACTGGTCGGAGATCATCGAGCGCGTCGGCAGGTTTGCACCGCTGGCCCCGGGATATCTGCGCGACGCCAAGCCTCTCAGAGTTGAAGGCAGCAAGGTAGTGCTGGGATTCGACCGCGAATTCTCCAGCGAACCGGAGCTGATCAACATTCCCCGCAACCGCAAGGCTATCACGCGTGTGCTTTCGGAGTTTCTGGGCAGGGAGGTGGATATTGAACTGCGGATACTGGATGCCCGCGACACGCTCCCTGCGGATATCAAGACCAGCGAACTGGATGCAGCCGCCGGCGCGGCGAAACAAAGAGCGCAGAACGGCAAGTCTTCTGCGACCGGGCAGTCTTCCTGCAAGTCGCATCCGCGTTCGGGGCGCAAACAGGATTCCCTGGCGACGCGGCAGAAGTGGATGCAGAACGGCACCGTACAGAAAATCCTGGAGGCTTTCGGTGGCGATATTGTAGATATCCGTGCCTGAAAAAATCGGTCCCCGGGGGAGTCAACTCATGCGCAATATTCTGGGAATTCTCCGAAATGCATCGGAACTGCAGCGCAGGCTGAAAGAGGCCGAAAAACAGCTCGCTGCAGAGAAGGTGCAGCACGTCTCAGCCGATGGACGGATGCGGATCACCGCAAGCTGCAGCCTTGAACTGGAAAAGATTGAGATTGATTCCGACTGGATGCAGGAGAACAAGAGCACCCTGGAAGCTGCACTGGTAAAGGAAATAAATTCCGCGCTGCGTGCGGCGCGTCGCAAGGCCGCCGATTCGATCCCGCGCCTGGCGGGACTGGCCGGCCTGATGCCTGAGGATCTGCGTCCATGACGGAAATTGAGCAACTGACAGAGCTGATCCGCGTACTGGCTCGCCTTCCCGCACTCGGCCGGCGTTCGGCGGAAAGAATTGCATTGCGACTGGTTCAGGATCGCAGCGGATTGCTGAAGGACCTGATCCGGGCCCTCAGTTCGGTGCGGGAGACGGTACGCGAGTGCTCGCTCTGTGGAGGCATCACCACGCGCGACAGCAATCCCTGCCCACTCTGTACGGATCCCCGGCGCGATGATTCTTGCCTGTGCGTGGTTGAAAGTCCCTCGGATCAGATGATTATCGAACGTTCCGGGGCTTACAAGGGAAGGTACTTCGTCCTCCACGGCAGGTTGTCGCCGCGCGAGGGCACCGGTCTGGACAACCCGCGCATCCGGCGGCTGCTGGACCGGGTGGGCCAGCACGGAGTGAGGGAGGTGATCCTCGCCCTGGGCATGGATGTGGAAAGCGAAGCTACCATGTCGTTCCTCGCATCCGAGCTTGAGAAGCGGGGCGTCCGCGTTTCTCATCTGGCGTACGGCATCCCGGCCGGGAGCGGAGTAGCGTACGTGGATGACCTGACTCTGAAAAGAGCGATTGTATGGCGCCAGCCTATGCAGCCTGAGTGAGCCCGCGCCTTTATTCCTTAATATAGGCGACACGACAGGTAGGACGGCGGGGCAGGCTCTCCTCGGCGTCTCCGTCACCCTTCATCAGGAGAGGTCAGGTAACTCAGGAGTCGGCGGCATTCGCCGGACGCACCGGGAAAGCGGCTCACTACGATAGTACTCCGCGCCGCACTCGACCATCACTCCGAGTTCAGTCGATCCAGGATGCGCCGAAGTTCCGGCGGCAGAGGCGACCGGATATGAATCTTCCGTCCGTCGGCGGGATGCCGGAAAACGATTCCGGTTGCGTGCAGGAAATGGCGCCGCATTGAGGAAGTACCGTCAGTCCGGAGTCCCCCGTAGAGCTGATCCCCGACCACAGGAAATCCGGCCGCCGCCAACTGGCAGCGGATCTGATGAGTCACGCCGGTGGTGATCCGGATGTCGAGCAGGGCATGGGACGCATATCGGGCCGCCACCCGAAAACGCGTCTCGGCCCACATCCAGCGCCGGCCGGAATCGGTCCGCGGAGAAGGTGCCGCGATCATCCTTCCGGGACGGGAACGATCATGCGCCAGGTATCCGGAAAGTACGCCCTGGGCCGGCGGATGCCCCCATACCAGAGCAGCATATTCCTTGGTAACCATATGTCGGCGGAACTGTTCGCGCAGTCGCCCATGCGCGGCCGCCGAACGGGCTGCCAGTACAACGCCGGATGTGTCCCCGTCGAGGCGATGCACAAAGGCGGGGAAAAAGGGATCCCCGATTCCCGCGCACTCGGGATAGCGGGCCACCAGGGCACTGGCCAGAGTATGGGACTCGCCCACGCGCACAGGATGCACCGGCCATCCCGCCGGCTTGTCCACGGCGATCAGCCAGTCGTCCTCGTAGAGCACTTGCAACGGGAGGTCTTTTCGTGGAATGATGCGCCGATCGGAAACTTCATACAATCGCTCCACCTCGATCACATCACCTGCGGCCAGGCTGTGGGAGGGCGCGCAACGCCGTCCATTCACCCGTATCCAGTCATTTGCAAACGCCATGCGGATCAGCGAACGGGAGCTGCCCGGAAACGTGTCGGCCACTACCAGGTCGGCCCGTTTCCCGGCCTGCTCCGCGCCGACTCTTATCCTGCAGTCCGTGATCACCGGACAGGAGACCTCCCGAGTCTCATCCTCCGAGGACTCTCAGGCTTCTCTCGGGACATACCGATCCCCTCGCCGGTTTGAACAGGACGGCCGCGCGCAAAGCCGCCTCGGCTCCCAGCTCTCTGACACTGAACGCGAGTCGAGAAAAAAGACAGGGCCGAATGAGCCCATCGGCGGTGAAGCGAACGCGGTTGCATATTTCGCATCGGCCGCCGATGCCGTTGATCACGGGGTAGAAGACGCCGCAGTGCGGTACCATTCGGCGTATGTACCGCACGGTCAGTCCCCTGGCTGCCGCGAACCGGGCCACTTCCCGGGCGGCCGGCTCGTCCGGGTCGTGGTCTACTACGCAGTTGAGCTTCACCGGGACAAGGCCGGCCGCGACGGCCGCCTCAATCCCGCGCAACACCGGCTCGACATCGCCTCCGGTGATCCTCCGGTACCGGTCGGGACTCACCGCATCAAGACTCACGTTGACCCGCGTAAGCCCGGCCGCGGCAAGCTGGTGTGCCCGCTGCTCCAGGAAAGTACCGTTGGTCGTCAGACAGATCTCCTTCAGGCCGGGAATGGCGGCCAGCCGGGAAACCAACTGGACTATGTCTTCCCGGAGAAGCGGCTCGCCCCCGGTGAGTCGGATCTTCCGGAAACCGAGCCGTGCAGCCGCCTGCGCCACATTGATCAGAAGGTCGGCGGGCGGCGCGGGTATACGCCGTTGTGCCCCGGGGCAGTAGATACAGTTTAGATTGCAGTCCGCCGTGACGGACATCCGCAAGTAATCAATGACCCGGCCGAACCTGTCACGCA
>QNAJ01000053.1 GCA_003641465.1 Verrucomicrobiota bacterium
AGCGTTTCTGCTGAACAGCCTGGCGTCTCCTGCGGAGTCGCTGACCCATATCCTCCGAGGGATCGACTCCCGTGGGTTCAGGATCGGCCTGCTCCCGACGGGTGAATGAGTCAACGTATCCCGCCTTCTCGATTATCAGGAGCCTCGCCGTCCGTTGTGCAGCCGGTGGATATGGCAGACCGCCGCCGCCAGGGCGTCCGCGGCGTCAGCAGGAGGAGTTTCCTCCAGACCCAGAATCTGCTTAACCATGAATCCAACCTGACTCTTGTGCGCCGCACCCGTGCCTACCAGTGCGCGCTTTATCTCCCGCGGAGAGTACTCGCAGATTGGCACACCAGCAGCAGCACAGGCTGCCAGTATCACCCCGCGTGCCTCTCCCAGCGTTATCGCCGTGCGGACGTTCCGTTGGAAAAAGGCACTCTCCAGGACCGCTACTGAGGGCGAGTAGTCCTCAATGAGATGGCTTATGCTGGCATAAAGTCGGCTTAGGCCCTCACCGTGGGAAATCCGTGCCGGATTCCGGATGACGTGAAAATGCACTAGTGATATCCTCTTTCCGCATAGAGAAACCAAACCCACACCCGTAGCCCGGAGCGAAGCGTCTATCCCCATGACAACGAGCTCGGCGGTCTCACCCACGTTCGGATTCCACAAGCTGCGAGATTAGTTCGTCGGCGATATCCGCATTATTGTGCACACTCTGGACATCATCCAGATCTTCGAGAGCTTCAAAGAACTGCATAAGTGTTCTCGCGAGGGAGGGGTCGGAAATGGGTATGTACACATCCGGGACCAGAGTCACCTCACACGACGTGACCGGAATGTTGGCACTGTGTAACGCCTCCACCACGCCAGAAAATGCTTCCGGCGTGGTCCAGATCTCAAACTGACCATTTTCCTCACTTACGTCATCTGCCCCCGCCTGGATAGCTATCTCAAGCAGGCGATCTTCTTCGACCCCACCGGAAGGCACGGTGATACATCCGCGTCTGCGGAATAGGCGGGCGACACTGCCCTGCCCGCTCAGGCTGGCGTGATAGCGATTGAAAATCTGTCGGACTTCCGACGTAGTCCGGTTCCGGTTATCCGTAAGCGCTTGTACAATCAGACCGACGCCGCCCGGAGCGTATCCCTCATAGACGACTTCCTGGAATGACGCGCACTCGCCCTGACCGGTTCCCTTCTTGATTGCCCGTTCGATATTGTCCATAGGCATATTTGCAGCGCGCGCTTTCTGGATCACCTGGCGTAAGACGGGATTGGCAGAAGGGTCTCCGCCCCCGTCGCGAGCAGCTATCATGATTTCGCGTGCCAGCTTGCTGAAAATCTTCCCGCGCTTTGCGTCGGTCGCTGCCTTTTTGCGTTTGATGGTTGACCATTTGCTGTGCCCGCTCATGCCTCGCCTCTACGCACCCCGAAAGTCACCGCTGGTGCTCGCAAAACCGATCTAGTCATTCTCCTGCTTCTCGCGGGAAGCCGCGATTATCTTCTGTGCTATGTTGCTGGGTACGACTTCGTATCGCGAGAATTCCATCTCAAAAGTTCCGCGGCCGCCGGTGAGACTGCGAAGTTGAGATGCATACGTGAACATCTCGGCCTGGGGGACCTCGGCGTGTATCACCTGAAGGCCGTCTTCTGTGGACATCCCGAGGATGCGACCCCGGCGCTGGTTGAGGTCACCGGTAACCTCGCCCATGAACTGATCCGGAATCATCACCTTTACCTTCATTATCGGTTCTAACAGCACCGGTTTGGCTTTGGACATCCCGTCCCGAAAAGCACGCGCGGCGGCGATCTTGAAAGATATCTCCGACGAATCCACTTCGTGATGGGACCCGTCGTACACAGTAACCTTCACATTGATCACGGGATAGCCAGCCAGGGCTCCGGCCTGCATGGCCTCCAACAATCCCTTCTGGACGGCCGGCATGAAGCCCGAGGGGATCACCCCGCCAACAATCGCGTCCACAAACCATTCCTCGTCGGATGGGTCCCTGGGCTCTACGCGAAGATATACTTCTCCGTATTGGCCTCGTCCTCCAGTCTGTTTCTTGTGCTTGTAGTGTCCCTCGCCGACCGCCGTCACTGTCTCCTTGTACGGCACTCTGGGCGTGGTAAGAACCACATCCACATTACTGCGCTGTTTCAGCCTCTTCACCGCAACGTCAATCTGCACATCCCCCAGCCCTGACAGGATCAGCTCCTTGGTCTCGGGATTACGCTCCACTTTCAACGTGGGATCATCTTCGGCAAGGCGTTGAAGCCCCGTGCTGAGCTTGTCTTCGTCTCCCTGACTCTTGGGAGTAACTGCATACGATGCAACCGGCTGGGGAAAAGTGATCGGTGGCAGCCTCCGGTCGCAGCCCGGCGAGGTGAGAGTATCGTTCAAAGTCGTATAGCGCAGCTTTGCCAGTGCAACGATCTCTCCCGCCGCGGCGGCCTCCACCGTCTCCTGATTGCGGCCGTTCACCACGTATACGCTGCCGATCCTTTCTTTCTGCTTCTTGGTGGAATTATAAACCTCACTATCACTTTCCAAAGTCCCTCCGAAAATCCGAACAAAAAGCATCTGACCGACATATGGGTCGTTCACTGCCCGCCAGACCAGACTCATCAGCGGCCCTTCTGCCGAAGGGTCAACAGCTTCCCCGTTCTGGTCCTTTACCGGTCGGTCGCCCGGCGCCGGGAATAAGCGGCATACCCCCTCAAGCAAGTGCTCAATACCCAGCTCACTCTTCCCGGAAGCAAACCATACCGGGACGAGCTTGCGCTCAAGAACCGCCTTGCGGGCTCCGTTGGCAACTTCTTCTGCAGAAAGCTCCTCGCCACTGAGGTATTTCTCGATAAGGCGATCATCGGTTTCGGCAATAGTCTCAATCAGCTCCTCCTGGAACCGGCTGGCCTCATCGCTCCCACCCCTGCCCGGAAATATTTCGGCTATCCCATCGCCGGTGGGATACACCACGGGGATACAGTAGCGTCCCCAGATATCCCGCAGCTTCTCCAAGACGGATCGCGGATCAGCGTTCTCCCGGTCTATTCCGGTTATAACCACACCCCGCGGGATGCTCCGTTGCTCGCAGAGCTTCCACGCGCGCGTGGTTCCCACCTGCAGCCCCGCCACCGCATCTACGGCAATCAGGGCGGCATCAGCTACGCTTGCGGCGGCCACTACCTGGCCGAAAAAATCGGCATATCCTGGCGTATCAACAAAGACCAGGCGAGCGGTCGTCTCTCCGTATGCATAATCCACGCTGAAGGGCTTGGCCCATATCGATATTTTCCGTTCCTTCTCCTCATCCGTCCAATCCGCCATACTCGATCCGTCGTCCGGCGACCCCAGGCGCGTATTGAGTCCCACACGGTGAAGAATAGCATCGACCAGCTGGGTCTTCCCGCTGCCGGTATGTCCCAGCAGCACAAAGTTGCGCACCGACCTGTTTTCCCTCTTGTTCACGTTCCGCATATCCGACCTCTCATCGTTGGCATAACACCGGAAAAATCAGACACAAACGCGGCGAATTCTTACTACATGTCGGGTCAACAACGCAATTTTTTTCCCGATCGGGTCCGCCTAGTGCAAAGCCATCGTATGGGCACAATCAACGCTTTACGCATGCGGGAAAAGGCCCTTGAACCTCACGCCCTTTCGCGGCTCTGCCATCCAATCAGCAACGGCTTCTCTCCACTTCTGATAGTGGGCAGTCGCCTTATGCGCAGCCGCGGCATCAGCATCACGATATGCCTCGTACAGAATGAAATAGGTAGGATCGTCTTCCGACTGCAAGACATCAAATCTCAGGTTGCCCTCTTCCTGCACCGAAGCCAGATGATTCTCGCGGGTGGCTGCGATGAAATCATTCACCCTTTCGGGTTTCACGTGAACATGAACCAGCGTCACATGCATCTGCTTGCCCCCTTTCACTCAGTCTAAGTATTGGAACTTCACCTGTCAGCCGTCAGCGCTCACCCGAAGACCTGAAAACCACCAGTTCCTCAGACTTGTCTCCCTTCCCCGCTACAGAGTCCGGTGAAAATGCCAGAGGGCCTACCGTAACGAATACCAATCCGGACAAACAGATAAGAAGCGAAGTGGCAACTGCAACCGGTGGCCACGCAAAAATCATCGCCACCAGTAGTACCGCGGGAAAGAAGAAAACCGGATCCTTCGTCAACTTCGGGTATCGAATGGTCGAAATCTCCAGCAGTAACATCACCAGCGAGATACCCCATACAAAGAGTGACCACGGCCCATGCGTCAGCGAAAAGCCGGTCTCGATAAGAACGTCGCTCGACTCTACGAATATGAACAGGGTAATCCACCCCGCCGCTATGGTTATCGGCAGACCGACATAGCCATCCTGTCCGCGATCGGGATTCACTATGCGAAAGCGCGCTAATCGGGCTGCCCCCATGATCACCAGAAGTGAGGGCAGGATGATGCCCCAGGGGCCGAAGTGACGAAAAACAGCTTCGTACGCCAACACCGCTGGTGCCACACCAAAACAGGTGATGTCCACGAATGTATCGAACTCCGCGCCGAAGAGCGATGTCGCCTTCAACCATCGCGCTATGTTCCCATCCAGTCCGTCAAGGACCATCGCCAGCATGATAAGCCGCGCGGCACTGACGAAATCGCCCTCCGCACTTTTCAGGATACTGAAGAAACCGGCCAGCAGACCCGCCGCACTCAGAGAAAACGGCACCCCCGCCTTAAGATGATTCTTGCCGTTCTTGTTCATCGCTGACCATCCTCGCCACCACGGTAGTCCCTGCAATCACCTTGCAGCCCACCCCCACGCACCCACGCACAGCCCGCGCTGGAAGATACATGTCCAGCCGCGATCCGAATCGCATCATGCCCAGCTCCTGCCCCTTGGCGACTCTCTCTCCTTCCCGAAGCCAACAGACTACCCGGCGGACAAAAGGGCCCGCGATCTGATGAACGATACACCGGACCCCCTCGCCCGCGAGAACAATCTCAGTATGCTCATTATACTCGGAAGATTTCTCCTGGATAGTGAAAAAATGCCGTCCGGGAACATATCGGTATTCAGAAACTGTCCCGGTTATCGGTGCACGGTTCACGTGTACGTCCAGAGGGGAAAGAAATATGCTTACGCATAGTGCCCTGCCACCCGCAAAGCGCTCATCCTCCACCTCCTCGACGCGCCGGACGGTTCCGTCCGCTGCGGCAACCACGGCATCAGGGTCAGCCGGCGGCTTTCTGTCCGGATTGCGATGAAAGTACAGCATGAACAGGCCCACGATAATCCCCACTACACCTCCCGCCAACCAGGAAAAATCGGCAGTCCGGACGCCCACTGCCAGAGCGACGACCCCGGCAGCGAAGGGTACGGCTACCCACGGCACTGCTCCTCGCGCCAGACGCATCTTCCTCCCCTGAGTCACAAATCAATCAACTGCTTCCCCCGCCGCAATTACACGGGCGTCGTTCCAGAGCTCTTCCAACGCGTAGTATTCCCGGAGCTGGCGGCTGAAGATGTGTATCATGAAGTCCAAGTAGTCCAATACAACCCAGCCACTTTCTTCGTGCCCGGCGCGGCGGTGTTTTGCCACCCCCATTTCCGCCAGCTTCCTTTCTACTTCCTCGCACAATGCCTTGATATGCGGGATATTCTCACCCGTCACGATAATCATATAGTCAGTTACATCGCTCAGTCCACGCACATCCAATACCACCGGGTCCCGTCCCTTTTTCTCTAAGAGACTGGCCCTGGCGCCTAAAACCAGGCTCCGTACCGGTTCTGCAGCTCTGTCAGTCGTCCCGCGTCGGCTCACTTCGATCAGACGCCTTCCAGCCGTACAATCCGACCTGCATAATATATGCCGCAACTGAATCAGGCACAAAATACCGGAAGCTCTGGCCGGTCGCAATTCTCCGGCGGATCTCGCTTGATGATATTTCTATCAGATGTCCATGCTGGATTGCCGCCGCCAACCTCTCCGGCCAAGGGGGCTTCAAGTGGATATCTTCCGGGGTGACCGCCGGAGTGCCGGGCCGCTGGAAAACCATTACTTCGCTGAACTCCAGAACCGCATAAATGTTTCTCCACGTATGCAGCTCACGAAGACAATCACTTCCCAGTATGAGGACCAGCTCTACTCCCGGAAATCTCCTCCTGAAGTCACTCAGCGTGTCAACTGTGTAGGTTATCCCGCCCCTCTGGACATCCACAACACTCAGCGCCAGAACACTGTCGTCTCTTACTGCCCGGTCAACCATGGCGATCCGGTGACGGGCGTCAGCCAGCCCCTCTCTTGGTTTGTGCGGAGGGGTGGCACAGGGAGTCAGGAACACACGATCCAGGCCCCCTTTTTCCGCAGCGTCCAGAGCCAATATCAGGTGGCCGAAATGTATCGGATTGAATGACCCACCAAGTATTCCTACCCGCATGACCTGCCTCCGTTCCCATCGTAACACTGGCCCCGTTAACAGACAAGCCCGCCCGGGTACTGGCACGCGGCAACAGATTGTTCCTTGACGTGTGAATCTTGGCTAAGGAGTATGTTGATTCGGCCCTGAGTCGCACTGCCCGGAGAAGGAGCATAAGATGCTGCGGTTGGCGGTACTGGGATCGGGAAAGGGATCCAACTTTCAGGCCATACTCGATGCGATCGACTCAGGCCGCCTGACAGCTCAGGTGGTCTGTGTCATATCGGATGTGGCCGACGCGTTCATTCTGGAACGTGCACGCCGCCGGGGGATCCCGGCTCACTTCGTCGATTGTTCACCCTTCAAAACCAAACTCGACGGCGAGGGCGAAAGGAAGGTACTTTCAATTCTGGACGATTACGGTGCCGATACCATTGCGCTGGCAGGCTTTATGCGGATAATCAAAGCGGGGCTCCTCAACCGTTATCCCATGCGAATTCTTAACATACACCCGTCTCTTCTGCCGGCTTTCCCCGGTCTGCAGGCCTGGAAACAGGCATTGGAATATGGGGTAAAGATCACCGGTTGCACTGTCCACTTTGTGGACAGCGGCATGGACACCGGCCCGATTATCCTTCAGCGCTCAGTGCCAGTACTCGAAAACGATACGCCTGAAGCGCTCCATGCGCGAATACAACGCGAAGAACATATCGCCTACCCTGAAGCGCTCCAGCTGCTTTCCCAGAATCGTCTCAGGATCGAGGGTCGTCGTGTGCGGATTCTGTAGACCACAATTCCTTTGCAGCGATTTCAGCGCTTGCAGTTCTGCGACATTGCCGGTGTTTTTTCCGCGATAATGATCAGGTAGACAGCGGGGCGTCAATGCGGTAGGTTACTGGGTCACGAGGACGGAGTCGCCATGTGTACAGAAGCAGAAAAGAAGCCGCATATCGTCCTGGGGCTGCCCAAAGGGAGCCTGCAGGAGACCACCCTGTATCTGCTCAAGAAGGCCGGTTACTCAGTCACCGTGGGTAACCGCGCCTACATACCCATCATTGATGATCCGGAAATCGAGGCCCGTTTGATACGCGCGCAGGAAATCAGCCGCTACGTGGAAAACGGCTTGCTGGATGCCGGCATCACAGGCTACGACTGGATTGTCGAGAATCAATCGGATGTGGTTGAAGTCGCTGAGTTGGTCTATGCCCGCCAAGGGCTGCGACCCGTCAGATGGGTCCTCGCGGTACCCGAGAGCTCGCCGATCCGGTCCGTGAGGGATCTGCAGGGCAAGAGGATCGCTACCGAGGCAGTCGGTCTGACGCGCCAATACCTCCAGAAGCACGGCGTGGAAGCCGAAGTTGAATTCTCCTGGGGCGCCACGGAAGTCAAAGCTCCTGAGCTGGTGGACGCGATCGTTGAAATTACCGAAACCGGGGCATCTTTGCGGGCCAACAACCTTCGCGTGGTTGATACAGTTCTGGAGTCTACAACACGGATCATAGCCAACCATCGCGCGTGGGATGACCCCTGGAAGCGGAGAAAGATATCCAATCTGGCGCTCCTGATGAAGGGGGTCCTCCTTGCTGAGGCACGC
>QNAJ01000054.1 GCA_003641465.1 Verrucomicrobiota bacterium
AGACGCGCCCCCGAACTTCGATCCCCATGGCTGCCAGGGCTGCCTCCAGTTTGGTTCCCCCGCGGCTGACGAATTTCTCACCCGCTGTGACCGTCACTGGAACGTCACTCGGCACCCGAGCCCCGGCCTTGTCAATCCGGCGTCCATTTACGGTCACGCGACCGGAAAGAATGAGGCGCTGAGCAACACTGCGCGAGGGAGCCAGGCCGCGCTCAACCAGAAGGCGGTCAAGGCGCAGATACTGCGGTCTCTCCTCCCGCGGCATCAGTGGCTCCTTACCTGAAAATGATCTTCAGTGCTTGAGGGGCAGGCTCCAAGCAAAAAAGTGCCCGTCTCCTTTCCTTCGGCAATCCCGCTTGTCCGCTCCGCTCCGTCTCGGCGGCTATGCAGGAGGGGCACTTGCGCACCCGCCGGATGGATTGGTATTCTGCTGCCATGAGCCTCCGCCAAGAGATCGCCAGCAGCCGCAAGCGGGAAATACTGGCCCTGCTGCTCCTGGCCGCCGGGGTTTTCCTCTTTCTCAGCGTGATTTCATACGATTTCGGGGATATTCCACTTCTGCGCTATCCACCTCACGCGCCCCCGCATAATCTCATGGGAACCGTCGGGGCATGGTGCGCCTGCCTTCTGCTGATGCTTTTCGGCGTTGCCGGCTACCTGGCGCCGGTGGCGGCTTTCGGCACGGGACTGGTACTCATCTTCGGCCATCGCCGGGGAGGATGGCAGTTGCTGGCCTGGGAGGCGCTGCTGGTGATCGCCTTGGCATGTCTGGTGGAACTGCAACCCGAGCTGTGGGCGCCGGTGCAGGAAAGCGCAAACCTTCCGTCACCGGGTGGCCTCACCGGGTCACTGCTCGGCAGGTCCGTGCTGATCCGCTACTTCGGACCTCTGGGCGCCGGGGTGGCCGCCGTCACGGTAGCCCTGGTAGCCGTCGTATACCTCTTTGATTTCGCCCCCACGTCAATTCTGCACCTCACTGTGCGGGCGGCAGCTACTGTCGGCCGCCTCCTCTCGGCCGCCTGGCGCAGCCTGCGTCCTCTCGCCATCCGAAAGGCCACGCCGGTAAGAACGGCTTCCCGCCCCATCAGACCCCGTCAACCCCGCATCCGCTCGCCGGTGCGGCCTGCCGCGCCAGCCGCTCAGGAGCCTACCCGGGTGCCGCCTCCGCCCCCGGAGAAAAAGGCTGCCCGCCAGCCCCGGAAGCCCCCGCCCACCCGGGTACGCGTTGAGTCGGCAGCCGGCGGCACTCCCGTGCCGAGTACCGGCGAATACCATCTACCTCCGCTGGACCTGCTGAATATTCCGCCTCCCGACGCGCAACGCGTCTTCCGGGATGACCTGCAGGAAAATGCACGGGTGCTTCAGGAAACCCTGTCCGAATTTGGAATCGAATGCCGGGTGACCAACGTAGAACGCGGTCCGGTCGTCACCCGTTATGAAGTGCTTCCCGCACCAGGGGTACGCGTGGAGCGTATAGCCGCTCTGGCCAACAACATCGCCCTGACCATGAAAACCACCAGCGTACGTATCCAGGCGCCGGTGCCGGGGAAAGGCGTCGTAGGCATCGAGGTGCCCAATCCCAAAACCACCCTGGTGTATCTGCGGGAGATTCTGGAAAGTGACGCCTGGCGTTCCAGCCGGGCGGCGCTCCCTCTCGCGGTGGGCAAGGATGTCGCCGGCCGGGAAATCATTGCCGATCTGGCGGAAATGCCTCACCTGTTGATCGCGGGAGCCACCGGCTCGGGGAAGACCGTGTGTATCAATTCGCTGATTGCGGGCCTCCTGATGACCCGGACTCCGGATCAGCTGCGCCTCATGCTGATCGATCCCAAGATCGTGGAGTTCTCCGTGTACAACGATCTGCCCCACCTCATCGTCCCGGTAGTCACTGATGCCAAGAAGGTCAGCTTCTGCCTGCGATGGGCCATCAATGAAATGGAAACCCGCTACCGGCTCTTCGCCCGGGCCGGCGTCCGCAATATCCAGTCTTACAATTCACGCCCGCACCTCAAGCAGGGCAGACTGTTCGACGGCGAAGAAGAGGAATCCACCGGCCGGCCCGACCTTCCCGAACATCTGCCCTACATCGTTATCGTGATTGACGAACTGGCGGATCTGATGCTGGTGGCGCAGGCGGAAATTGAGAGCTGTATCGCCCGACTGGCGCAACTGTCACGCGCGGTGGGCATCCACATGATCATCGCCACTCAGCGGCCTTCGGTCAACGTCATCACCGGCACTATCAAGGCCAATCTGCCCGCCCGGATAGCCTTTCAGGTGGCTCAGAAGGTGGACAGTCGCACCATTCTGGACGCCAATGGCGCGGACAAGCTGCTGGGTCGCGGCGACATGCTCTTTCTTCCTCCCGGCAGCAGCAAACTGGTCCGCGCTCAGGGAACTCTTACCCAAGACGACGAAATCGCACGCATTGTCGAATTTTACAAACAGCAGGGCAAACCACATTACGAAACCGCCATTACCGAAAAAATGCAGAAGGCGCCGGTCGAGCAGGAAGCAGAAGAAGACGAAGAACTGATCGAAAAGGCGGTCGAGGTCATTCTGCAGACCCGCCGCGCGTCCACCTCGGCATTGCAACGCCGCCTTCGTATCGGTTACACCCGCGCCGCACGCGTCATGGACATTCTTGAGCGGCGGGGTATAGTGGGACCGCCGCGCGGGGCGGAGCCGCGGGAAATTCTGATCGCTGATACGGACGCCCGGCAACAAGCCGCCGAGCAGGAGGAGATAGGCGGTGGCGGATCCTGACAGACCAGAAGGAGCGCAGCCGGCCGCGCAACCTGACAACGTCCCGGCCGGAGATGACGGATCCATCGGCGCCATCCTGCGCCGAGAACGGGAACGCAAGGGGATTTCTCTGCGCCAGGCCGCGGACGCGTTGCGCATCACCATCCACAAGGTTGAAGACCTCGAGAACAACAGATTCGACCGTTTCCCGGCTCCGGCCTACGCCAAAGCCTTTATCAAGCTCTACGCCCGGTATCTCGGCCTGGACCACCGCCCCCTCACCGAGCGCTACATGGCCGAGTATGTCCGGGAGGAAGGCAGTGCCATCCTGCCCGAGGCCGCCGGACCGGAACATCGCGACCTGGCCCAGAAGGCACTTGAGAATCTCCGCCGGTGGTTCAGCAGCTTTCCCGGTGAACGCCCGAGACGGGCACCCCTGGTAATCGGATTGATCGCGGCCACGCTGGTTCTTCTGCTGGCCCTGCACATGTGTTCCCGCAGGGGTTCATCACAGGTCACATCCCGGAGCCCGGTCGGCATCCCCCGCTACATCGAAGAGCCTCCCCAACCTTACATCGAGGAATAGGAAACAAACAGCCCCACCCATAACCCGTCTCCGCCATAATGGTTCTTGACCTGCAGAAAAGCCGGCCGCCAAAATCTCGGCCCGTAGGATCATGACCAGAATCCGGATGCCAGACGCCCTCACTCTCAGCCGGCTGCTTTTCGCCGGCCTGATCATGTTCTTTCTCTCGGTGGATTTCGCCCTGGCACGCACTCTGGCCCTGCTGATGTTCATCATCGCCGGTATTACCGACTATCTCGATGGGTACCTGGCACGAAAGTACTACGGGCCCACTCCGTTCGGTGTCTTCATGGACCCGCTGACGGATAAGATCCTTATCTGCGCGGCCTTTGTCAGTTTCGTCGAGCTGCAGCTGCTTCCGGCCTGGATGGTGGTGCTGGTCATCGGACGCGAATTTCTGGTCACGGGGTTGCGCCTGCTGGCCGCCTACCGCGGGCACATGATTCCGGCCGGCCGGTGGGGCAAGCACAAGACCGGCTGGCAGGTAGTCACCATCGTCGCCATCCTGCTGGGGTTGGCCGTCAGGGACGATGTGGTGGCGGTGTACTATCCGGCGGTCCTGGCAGACTACCGGATGGGCTTCGCCTATGTGTGTTACGGCCTGGGGCTGGCTGCGGTGATGATTACACTGGCTAGCGGATGGGCCTACTTCTGGCAGCATTCGCCCATTCTCCGGCAACGATAGACATGCCTACTCTTTGGCGGTAAGGTTATCCGCATGCCGACAAGCCTCGATATCCGGGTAGCAGGAGGAATACGATGCAAAGAACATCGGGTACAACGGAAATGATGCCGGTGGTCGCCGCGGCGGCCGCGGCAGTCCCCGCCGAGCCGCTGCAGCAGTCCATGAGCCTCTGGGAAATCGTGCAGACCGGCGGGTGGCTGATGTATGTGCTCGGTGCTCTCTCGATCATTGGCCTGATGCTGGTACTCTATTTCCTTCTCTCCCTGCGGCGCGAAAGAATCGCCCCCCGCGAGCTCCTCATGGAACTCCACCGGCTGCTGGGCGCCTACCGTATCGAAGAGGCGGCTGCCATGTGCCAGAATGACCGCAGTCCGGCGGCGTCTATTGCCCGCGCGGCTATTGACTACTGCCACCGCGCATCCCCCCCGGATCCCGGCATCCTCAAGGAAATAATCGAGGGTGAAGGCTCCCGGCAGGCGGTGAGGCTGCAGAACCGTGTCCAGTACCTTCTGGATATCGCCGTGGTGGCGCCGATGATCGGTCTGCTGGGCACTGTGATGGGTATGCTGCGGGCTTTCAACGCCGTGGCCCTGGACGTGGCCCGGGCCAAACCCATCGTCCTGGCGGCGGGAGTCTCCCAGGCTCTGGTGACCACTGCTGCCGGCCTTCTGGTAGGAATTCCGGCAATGATCTGTTACGCCTACTTTCGCAACCGGGGCAGCCGGCTGGTAAGCGATCTGGAAATCCTCGGGGCAGATCTGCTGACCTACCTGGGCCGTCGTGACTCCGTCGAACTGGAAACCATCGGCGGGCAGTAGCCATGAACTTCCGACGCTCCCTGAGACAGGAATCGGTGGGCTTCCAGTTGGCTCCCATGGTGGATATCGTCTTCATTCTGGTGTTCTTTTTCGTCACTACCCAGCTCTTCTCACAATGGGAGACCGAAATGGACATCACCCTCCCCACCGCCCGCACGGGGACCCTCCCCCAGCGCCTCCCGGGAGAGATCATTATCAACATCACCCGGGATGGATCATATGTAGTGAACGCCCGCCGCCTCACGGAATCCGAACTGGGAACGCTCCTCCACCGTCTGGCCAGCCTGTTTCCGGGCCAACCAGTAGTCATCCGGGCCGACCGCCGCGCCCGGTACGGGGAAATCATCCGGGTACTCGACCTGTGCCGTGATGCAGACATCTGGAACATATCCTTCGCTGCCCTGCCGCCGGAAGACTAGGTGGGCCACTCTGATTGCAGCCCTGATTGCGGCAGGCTGCCCGCAGTGGCCGGCGCGAGCTGAGACCAACCGCACCATTCAGCTATCCGAACAGCGTATCCTGGCGGATGGCCTGTTTGCACGGGGCCTGTACGAACTGGCCGAACGCGAGTACCAGGCTCTGCTGTCATCCCCATCCCTCAGCAACCGTGTGGAGGTTCTTTTCCGTCTGGGCGAATGCCGGCGCCAGACGGGCAGAAAGGAGAAGGCGGTGGGAAGCTTCGTCGAAGCACTCGGCTCAGCCCGCGATGAGCGCTTGCGCGCTCGAATCGCCAGCCGGCTGGCCTGGACGCTCGTCGAGCTGGACCTTCCCCGCGAGGCCCTCGACTACCTGCGACCGCTGCTGGTCCTGAGCAACATCGCCCCCCGTGAAGCCGCCCTGCTGCGCTTCTACGCCGCTGAGGCCTTCCTGCGCCTGGATCAGCCGACCTCCGCAGGCCGCCTTCTGGAAGAAATAGTCAAAAATTTCGCTGATTCGCCGGTGGCTCCTGCGGCCGCCCTGTATCTGGATGACCTGGCGGCCGACGGGCGTTACACCATCGCTCGCGAACCGCTGCTGCGGCTCGCGGAAACTTCGACCAATTCCACCCCCCAGATCGCCGCCGAAGCCCTGTTCCGTCAGGGAGAAATCGCGTTCAATGCCGGTCGGTACCGCGAAAGCCGACGCATTTTCTCCGACCTGCGGCGCCGCTTTCCGCAGAGCGACGCATCCCGGGCCGCCGCCCTTCCACTGGGATGGTCGTTGTACCACTGTGGGGATATGGAAACCGCGGTCACCCTCGCGGATATCGCGATCCCGGACGAAACCAACCTGGCACGCAGGTCGGAATGGCTGTATCTCAAGGCGGTATCCCTGCGTACACAGCACCCTGATAAAGCCGCTGCAGCCTTGCGGGAGTTGCTGTCATGCTGTCCGCATTCGGATTTCGCTCCGGCGGCCAGGCTCGAGCTGGCCCGGCTCCTGGCGGAAAGGGAAGAGTACGACAAGGTGTACGCACTCCTCAGCGGTGAACTTCCCGGGGGAGAATACACCGACGACGCCCTCTGGCTGCTCGCGGAGAGCTGCCGGAGGCTCAACCGGCGGGATGAGGCCATGCGTTATTACCGCCGCATCGAAAAAAATCACGCCGACTCATCCTATGCGCCGGCGGCACTGTTCGAGCTGGCCAGTCTCAGCCGTCAGGCCGGTGATTACCGTGCCGCTGCAGACCTCTACGTCGCTTTTGCGGAACGCTATCCCACCAACCGGATGGCGGCGGCGGCACTGTGGAACGCGGCCAGCGTCCGTCTCGAGGAGGGCGACGAAGCCGGAGCCGCCGACCTGTACCATCGCCTGACCAAGGAATATCCCCAGGCCGATTTCGCCGCCGACAGCCGTTACCGGCATGCCCTTCTCAATATCCGTCGCCGGAGGTGGCGGGATGCCCTGCAGGAGCTGGAGATGCTGCTGCACGACAGACCCGGTTTCTCGCGGGCAGCCGAGGCCTCCTACTGGATGGGTGTGTGCGCCGAAAAAGTCGGGGAGCCCGAGCGCGCGCGTGCCGCCTACAAGGCGGTCCTGGCACGACAGCGCCAAATACCGGTGCAGATTGAGCGGGACACCCGCATCCGGTTGACATCCCTGCTGCGCCAGCAGCAGCAGGAAGAGGCCGCCGCCCGCGTCCTGCGTCCCCTGTTGTCAAGCGGCTCTCCGGTCCCCGCGGACGCGCTGCTCTGGCTTGCCCACTACGAAGTCTCCCGGGCTGACTGGTCCAATGCTTTGCAGGCCGCTGAACGGGTGATCGCCATCACCAACGACGCTCTTGTGCAGGGCCGGGCGCGATACTACGCCGGTGTATCCCTGGCCGGCATGCAGGCCTATGACCGGGCGGCCTCCTATCTGAACCAGGCGGCGGCCGTTGCGGAATTGCCCGAGTCGGCCCACGCCGCCCTGAAGTTGGGAGACGTCGAGCTGGCCCGGGGGAAACTTCCGGAAGCGGGCCGCGCATACCGCACGGCCGCTGAAAAGGCATCGCAGCTCGGCTTGCGGGATGTGCAACTCGAGGCGTGGTACTCCTTGGCCCGCCTCGAGGAACTCAATGGGAATACTGATGAAGCCCTGCGATTGTATACTGCCTGTGGTATTCTGTTTGATGATTCGACCGTCGTTCCGGAATGCATGTACCGGGCAGTACTGCTGTTGAAAAAAATGGGCCGGGACTCCGATGCAGGAGAACTGGCCCGGGAACTGGAAAAGCGCTATCCCGATAGTCCGTGGACCCGAATGCTCGGGAAAACAACTGCTGCTCATGAATAAGGAGGACTGGGACATCAAAGGGCCGGGGCCCGCCTGCGCGGCCTGCTCACATATGTTCACTGATGGAGAAAAGATCCTGTCCCGCCTGGACCGCGGACCGGAAGGCTACCACCGCACTGACTTCTGCAGCGCCTGTGCCGGTGATGAGCACCGGCAGAACGCCTTAAGTGTCTGGACCTGCACATACCGCCCGCCGACACCTGTGCGGCCCACGCTCGCACCCCGTGAAGTGGCCGAGTCTCTGCTGCGGCGGTTGATCCAGCAGAGTGATACGGCAGATCCGGAGGTGACTTTTGTCCTGGCAATCATGCTGGAACGGAAAAAGGTTCTCGTGGAAAAGGAAGTCCGACAACGGGACTCCCTGAAAATCCGGGTCTA
>QNAJ01000055.1 GCA_003641465.1 Verrucomicrobiota bacterium
CTCGGACTTCAGATCCTTTGCAGCGGGAGCGAAGAGTCTCCCGGAGTGGGCGGCCTGCACGTGATCCCAATGCAGGTGCGGCGATTCAGGAACCTGCCTCCGGAGATGAAAGTTCCTCATATGGGATGGAATCAGATTCATATAGCGGATTCTTCCTGTGAAATACTAGAGGGAATAAGTAGTGGCGAATTCTTCTATTTCGTGCATTCCTATTATGTCCCAGAAATCCAAAACGGCATGTGTGCCTGGACAGAGTATGGCATCCGGTTCTGTTCGGTATATCACCAGGAAAACCTTTTTGCCGTCCAGTTTCACCCGGAGAGGAGTCACCAGGCCGGTCTCCGGGTCTTAAGCAATTTTGCCGCCATTGCAGAGAGAACGTGATCGAAATAATCCCAGCGGTTGATATCAAAGACGGCCGCTGCGTCCGTCTGATGCAGGGGCGTGCAGATGAAGTCCGGGTTTACTCGGCGGATCCGGTCGCCGCTGCACACCGCTGGGAGAGGGAAGGAGCGCAAATGATTCATGTCGTGGATCTGGATGGTGCCTTTTCGGGAAGACCGGTGAACCGCGAAATCGTGCAGGCCATCATCAAGGCCGTATCGGTACCTGTCCAGGTCGGCGGCGGACTGCGCCAGGAGGATGATATTGAAGACATGCTTGCACTGGGCGCTGCCCGCGTCGTGTTGGGCACCCGGGCCATTCGGGACCCGGCTTGGCTGGACGCCGTGGTAAAACGATGGGGCGATGCCATAGTCGTAGGCTTGGACGCGCGCGGGGGCAGACTGCACACTCAGGGGTGGCGGCATGCCGAGACAATCAGTTTGGTAGATTTCGCCCGCCGTATCGAGGACTGTGGCGTCCAAACCGTTATCTATACCGACGTGAGTCGGGATGGGACACGCAGCGGGCCGGATCTGGAAGGGGTAGGGAGGTTATGTGATACTGTACGAATGAGGGTAATTGCTTCCGGCGGTATCGGTTCCTGTGAAGATGTCGCCAAGCTGAGGGATCTGCGGCGGGAAAATCTGACCGGAGTGATTGTGGGAAGGGCTCTTTATGAGGGCAATGTGACTCTGGCAAGACTGAAGGAGGTAGTCAGTGGCAACTGAAGCCGGACATCAGAGGCTGGAACTGCCCTATGATCTGAGCGTACTGCGAAACGGTGTTCGCATAGCCAGTGCGCCGGTGCCGCACGCGGCCAGTGTTTCGATCGGCGTCTGGGTGGGGGTAGGCGGACGTTATGAGCCGGCCCGCGTAGCGGGAATAAGTCACTTTATCGAACATCTTCTGTTCAAGGGAACTAAGAGACGCAGTGCCAGAGATATTTCCCGGGAAATCGAGGGACGGGGAGGGTATTTCAATGCGTTCACTGGAGAAGAAGCAACCTGTTACTACGCAGTGGTCCCCGCTGAACATGCCGTGCGTGTGACCGGCGTTCTGGCAGATATGTACCTCCATCCGCGGTTTGCGGCGGAGGATATCGAACGGGAGCGCGGGGTAATCATAGAAGAAATCATGATGTACCGGGACCAGCCGTCTCATGTAGTGCTGGAAAAACTCGGACAGATGCTGTGGAGCCATCACCCTCTGGGACGTCCCCTTATCGGTACCCCGGAAACGGTCAGGAGAATTCGCCGGGAGGATCTCCTGTCATTCAAGAACACCCGTTACGTTCCCGCTAACACGGTCGTCGTCACTGCGGGCGCGGTTCGCCACGAGCAGGCGGTGGCCCAGGCCGACAGGCTGTGGGGCCGAATAAGGCCGGCCAGGCGTCCCGCATTCAGGCGGGTCAACCGAACCACCGGGCAGCAACGGGCAGAGGTAATCCATCGTGATGTGGAGCAATGTCATCTGGCGGCGGGGTTCCGGGTCTTCGGCCGACATGACATGCGGAGGTATGCACTGAAATTGTTGAGTGTCATCCTGGGCGAGAATATGAGTTCCCGTCTCTTCCAATCCATCCGTGAACGGCGTGGCTTGGCGTATTCGATCCATTCCAGTGTGCGTCTGCTTGAGGAGACTGGAGCGCTGCTGATTACTGCGGGACTTGACCGGAAACGTGCGCTCGAAGGCTGGCGGCTGATTATCAGGGAGTTGGCCCGGATCATACGCCAGCCAGTAAGCCGGGCGGAACTGGCTCGGGCACGCGACTATACGGTGGGACAACTCAAGATCGGGCTGGAAAGCAGTAGTAGCCGCATGACATGGATCGGCGAACAGCTTCTGGCTTACAACCGTGTTATGGATCCCAAGGAAGTTGTCGAAGCATACTCGCGGATAACCCCCGATGACATAATGGAGGTGGCCCGGTACTGCCTCCGCTCAGGCCGGTTGAGTGTGGCCGCCATCACACCTGACCGCGATCTCAAGGCCGATCATCTTATGGAGGAGGTGTCACAAATCGAATGAGCTGGATAGAGATAGAACGCGGTCAGGGCGGTGTTACCGAACGGGTTGAGGTGGGCGACGGAGTAGTTATCGGGCGCAGCGAAGAGTGTGATGTCGTTCTGGATGATCCTTCTGTATCCGCCAAGCATGCTTGGATCAGACCGGCAGGCGGGCGGTATGTTATCATCGACTTGCGCAGTACTAACGGCGTCACTCTGAACGGGCATCCGGTAAACGAGGCGCTGCTGCGGGATGGAGACCGGTTAACCTTCGGCGATGTTGCTGCTGTCTATCGTGATCCACATGACGCACGCCGTCTGAGCCAACCGGCGGTGCCGGCGGGGGCCGCCTGTCCGCGTTGCGGACACGGGTTCGTCACTTGGGGGTCCTGCTGTCCCGTGTGCGGGCTGCAGTTTGAGTTCGGAGATACCAGCGGCCGCCACCGTGCAATTGTGCGGGTACTCAGCTCTCTGGCATTTGCAGGGGGCCTGGCAGGTCCCCTGCTTCTCGGGATCGGGTGGATGCTGGGTATAGTGCTGGGCGTAATGGTGATCTCGGGCTACCGCGACGAGTCTGAAGAACGCGATCTGATAATGGCACGTCGGGGAATCCTGCTGGGACTATTCTGGATGGCGGTAGGGGTATGGCTTCTGCAAGTATGCCTGCGCGCCGGTTGACCGCCGGAGCAGCAATTCATCGGAGAATGCACGCCTGACGAAGTGGCGACTCCCCTCCTACTTCAGAAGGACCGGCGCCCTCCCGGCATTCGAGAGCCAGTGGAAACCATCACTTCTTTCTGGCTGTTTCCAGGTCCCGGAGCAGACTCTCGAGATCGTCCTCGTGTTCAATCTCGTCCTGCAGAATGGAAAGCACCATTCCGTATGTCACCGGATCCTTGGCCTCCACGAGCTTGAGCAGGCGACTGTATGTGTCAATGGCACACCGTTCTCCTTTGACATTCTGCTCGAGGATTACCGACACATCAGGATCAGTCGGAGACTCATAGCCGCAATTCGTAGCCGAGCTCCACTGATCGGGAGAGAGCAGGGGCTCACCGCCCAGCTGAATAATACGCCTAGCCAGGATCTCGGCATGCCGGAGCTCATCAGCAGCGTGCTGATTCAATTCGGCTTCCACCGCACCACGCATCGGACCGGTCACGACTCTGGCGCCGACCCAGTACTGATAATAGGCCAGCCATTCGTCGGCAAAGGCCTTGTTCAGTTCCTCTATGAGTTGTGCCGGATCTATTCCCAGTATCTCTCTCGCTCGGGTTCCCATCCCACACCTCCAGTCGTTCGGTGTGCAACTTCTGCTTCCCGGCCGACAGTGGCGACGATATCGCGCGGCACCATCACGGTCAACGAAACATTTCCACATGAGATATGACCAATATGGACGCGCGCTCCGGCATCTCATATCATTCCTTCGGGTGTTGTGATGGCCCAGGGCGGTTCCAGAATCCGTATTCTGCCGGATGCTGTCGCGAATCAGATAGCTGCCGGCGAAGTGGTTGAACGACCCGCGTCAGTCCTCAAGGAACTGATTGAGAATGCGCTCGACGCCCGGGCTTCCAATGTTTCTGTGGAACTGGTTGCCGGCGGACGGCGGTTGATCGTGGTTCAGGATGACGGAATGGGCATGTGCCGCGATGACGTCCTCTTGAGCATCGAACGGCATGCCACCAGTAAGATCCACGATGCCGGTGACCTGGCCAGGATTGCCACTATGGGATTCCGCGGAGAGGCCCTGGCCGCTATCTGCTCTGTATCGCGGCTGGAAATTGTCTCCCGAACCCGTTCAGAGCCGACAGCCGTGCGCCTCACGGCAAGTGCGGGTAAAATTCTCTCGGTGGAGGAGTGCGGCGCCCCCTGCGGAACCCGCGTCGCGGTACGGGATTTGTTCTTCAACGTTCCGGCGCGCCGGAAATTCATGCGCTCCGAGCGGACCGAGGCCGCGCTACTGCGCCAGATGTTTATTGCTTATGCCCTGGCTTTCCCGGAACTAAGCTTCTCGCTCCGCCTCGATGGAAGGGAGACCTACCGGCTGGCGGCTGTGTCAGGCTTCGCGGAGCGTATCCGGCTTCTCTTCGGAGAAGACTTGTTCCGTCAGCTATTTTCCGTGACAGCGCAGAAAGGGGACGTGAATATAAGCGGGTACGCCGGGCATCCGGTCCTGTCACGGAGGGATCGGGGAGGCCAGTTTGTTTTTGTGAATCGTCGGCCGGTTCAATCGCCCCTCCTTGCAGCCATCATACGCGAAGCCTATTCCTCCATCCTGGAAAAGGACCGCCATCCAACTGTGTTTCTCCATGTCGAGTTACCACCTGAGGAGGTTGACGTAAATGTTCATCCTACCAAGAAGGAAGTTCGATTCCGTCATCCCCAACAGGTACGCGATATTCTGGCCGTAGCATTGCAGGAGGCGCTCGCCGGATCTCATCCCGGGCGGACTGGTTCCGGTATTACTGTTTCTTTTCCGCGTTCCGCAGGTGGGGGACCCTCATCTTCAGAACGGCCCACGCCAACCGGTTCTCTCAAGCCCTTTCCCTACGCACGTATTCCGCTGGAAGTCAGCACGCCGGAGTCGGGTTCCACCTCACCTGTGGCTCAGGCCCCCCCTGATATGCCGTCTTCCGCGCAACCGTCAGAAACAACAGGTACAGCTCCGTGGAAGTGGTTCAGGGTCCTGGGAAGCATTGCCGGCGGCCGATATGTGGCCATTGAGACCGACCAAGGCCTGGTTCTCATGGACCAACATGCGGCTCACGAGCGTGTGGTGTATGAGGAATTGATGCGCGATTTTTCCAGCGACCGTCCCTCGATTCAGGGACTGCTTACGCCGGAGACAGTCAGCCTCTCCCCTGCCGACGCAGACAATATACGACGTTCTTTGGCCGTGCTGCGTCGGATGGGCTTCGATATCGAGGAGTTCGGGGCCGACACGCTCATCATCAACGGACTGCCGGCTATCTTACCCCCCATATCCATACGAACTTTGCTGCTGGATGTGGCCTCCGCCCTTCAGGACGCCGGGCGCCGGGCTGCCGAACGTGCGGTTATAGCCGAACTCGTCGCAAAGGCCGCCTGTCGGTCCGCCGTCAGGACTGGTGAATATCTTTCCGAGCCAGAGATCGAACGGTTAGTAGTCCGCCTTGCGGAAAGCGAGATGCCCTATACCTGTCCCCATGGCCGTCCTACCCTAATTATGCTCTCCTTCCGCGAGCTTGACCGCAAGTTCGGCCGCGCCTGACGGGCGCACAACGCTGCAATCTTGACCGACGCCACCGGCTTCAGACATACTCCCTGCGGCCTAAAGCAAATACGGAGGCTGTGAGTGATGAGAGTGAGCTGGATTCTATCGTTGACGGGCGCGGTTGCACTCACGGCAACTGCAGGGGAGCCTGCTGCGGAAGCGCAAGAGCTGCGCCACATAGTTCTGGTACCGGTGAATCTTACGGACACCGCGTTAGTTCACCGGATTGTAGGCTTCGCGCAGGCTAACTGTCCCGCCGAGATAGTGGTGAGCGAGCCACAGGCGTTTAACGATCTCGACGCTCAGAAAGCGATGGCGGCGGCATTGAAAAAGAACCGGCGAAAGGGAGTCCGGGACGGTGTGATTGTGCTGCTGGGCTCACCATCCGATACCAATGCTCATGGATTCTACGATCCGCGAGTAGAGGCGGGTGTGGTGAACATACCCGCGCTCTCAGTAGGAGTGGGCGGGGACCGGGAGAGGTATTGCCGGAGGATAGAGCGACAGGTCATGCGTATCATAGGCATGTTGCTGGGGCTGTCCCCCTGTCCCAATCCCCGCTGTGTCATGCACCATTATCGCACACTGGATGAACTGGACGAGATGGGGCGTAATTTTTGTCCGCCCTGTCTGGGCCGCCTGGAGGAGGCTGTCGCGGCAAAGGGTTATGCCACATGGAATGTCGGGCGGGCGGCCGTTCTTCGGTAACGGTGGAGGCGCTAAGACGACAATAACGGAACCGATATGACCGGAGCGCGATGCTGGACCTCAAATATATAAGGGAAAATGTCGACCGGGTACGAAAGGCGCTTGCGGACAGAGGAGAAATCTTTGACCTGGACCGGTTACTGGAGCTGGACAAAGAGCGCCGGTCGTTGATTTCCGAGCTTGACCAACTACGCCACCAGCGTAAGAAAACCGCCCGCGAATTGGGGCGACGGAAAGCCGCTGGTGAGGACATATCCTCTGCCCGGGAGGCCGCAAGGCGTATTGGTGAGCGCATCGCTGTCTACGAAGACCGTCTCCGTGAGGTGGAGGCGGGTCTGGACCGACTGCTGATGCAGCTTCCTAATCTACCACATCCTACTGTGCCTGTGGGCAGTGACGCATCGGCAAATCGTGTCGTAAGGAAATGGGGGGATCAGAAAAGGTTTCCTTTTGAACCACGGCCTCACTGGGAAATAGGGGAGAAGCTCGGGATACTTGATTTCGGACGGGCGGCCCGCATCAGTGGCAGCGGTTTTGCCCTGTTTTCGGGCGTAGGGGCCCTGCTTGAGCGTTCCCTGATCAATTTCATGCTCGATGTGCATACCCGCGAGCACGGCTACAGAGAAATATGGCCTCCGGTTCTTTGTAATCCAGATACCGCGACCGGTACGGGACAACTCCCGAAAATGGCTGACGACATGTATCTTATTGAAAAGGACGCCCTGTATCTGGCGCCGACAGCCGAAGTGCCTGTTACCAACATCTACCGGGAGGAAATTATCAGTGAACCGCTGCCTCTGTATCTGGTGGCCTATACCCCCTGTTTCCGGCGGGAGGCCGGCGCTGCGGGCCGGGAGACAAGAGGCCTTATCCGGGTGCACCAGTTTGACAAGGTGGAGCTGGTGAAGTTCGTGGAACCAGCCGAGTCCTATGCGGAGCTGGAACATCTGGTGCGCGATGCCGAAGATATTCTTCAGCGACTCGGCCTGACTTACCGCGTGGTGGAACTGTGTACTGGCGACCTCAGCTTTGCTGCAGCCAAGTGCTATGATATCGAATTGTGGGCCCCTGCATACGGCGATTGGTTGGAGGTCTCATCCTGCAGTAACTTTGAGGATTTCCAGGCAAGAAGAGCCGGGATCCGATATCGCGATCGGAGCGGCTCGGTGGCCTATGTTCACACCCTGAACGGCTCCGGTGTCGCATTGGCCCGACTGGTGGCGGCGCTTCTCGAGAACTACCAACAGGCAGACGGCTCAGTTGAAATACCCCAAGTCTTGCGTCCATATATGCACGGTCTCGAACGCATTGAGCCGCCTGTTTCGTAGTCCACGCGGAGGATGGAAGTGGCGCCGTCAGAACGCAGAATGGCTCCGACGGGTACGCAGTCCCGTTTCCAGGCCGCACTGAAGGCTTGCGGTGTTGCAGAGGGAAGTACCGTGCTTGCGGCGGTTTCCGGAGGCGCGGATTCTGTTGCGCTGCTCCTTCTACTTCAGCAAGTCAGGAGTGAAATGCGACTGAC
>QNAJ01000056.1 GCA_003641465.1 Verrucomicrobiota bacterium
GTTCAAGGTGACTGCGATAACGGGGACGACGTTTCTTATTGATGATGTGCGGCTGCTTCCGGGGGTAGTTAGCGGCGGGGAGACTCAGGAAGTGTTCTATTGGGACGCCGGCATTCCTCCTGGGGCGGATGTCTGGGTATGGTGGGCGAGTGAGTACTGGTCGCATGTTTCTCCCTCGGTGAACGATGGAGGATTTGAAGAGAGTACGCCGAACGGTACGTTTCCGGATGCGGGCTACTGGCACCTTCAGACATCGGGCGGCGATTGCACCGGCCAGTGTATGGGGGCCGCGGCCCGATCGGGCACGGCAGGATTGCGGATGAAGACCGGAACCGATGGGGCGGAATACTGGGTAGCGGCCTTTCAGGAATATGAGGCCTATGCGGGGGACATCTTCCGGGCTCAAGTCTACGCGCGTCAGCCGAGTGGTTATGGATGGGTTTCAGGCTCGGAGGCCTATCTGCAACTTGAGTTTCAGGATGCGTGGCATGACTGTCTGGGGAGCATTACGTCGGCAACGCGGGTAACATCCAGCGGACAGGGGTGGACGCTGTGCGAGATCGGTGACACGCAGGCTCCGTACGGTACCCGGTATGTAAGGCTCAAACTGGTAGTGCGCAAGCCCAGTGGAAGCTCGGGACAGAGTGTGTGCGAGTTCGATGATTGCCGGTTGCAGCAGGGCAACAGTTTCAATGGAGATTTTACGGAGGATCCGTCGCCGCCTGAAGGGACCAAGGTGTTCCGTTCATTCTGTGTTTACTGGTCCGGATGGGGGATTTTCTTCACCAACAGTACGACGAACCTGAGTGCGTACAGCAATGGGTATGTGAAGTTCTGGTTGAAATCGCACGGGTACAACAAGATCGAGGTTCAGAGTGTTACCGCGGGGGTGACCAATACGGCATGCGGTGCGTCATATGGCCCCACAACCAACGGGCAAGGCGAGGTCGTCTGGCAGCACAAGGTGATTCCTGTGCAGAACTTCCTGACGGATAACGCCTCGCTGGACCTGTCGCACATCCAGAGTCCTTTCATGATAACTGACCCGACCTATGATCACGCGTATTCGGTGGACGATGTGAAATGGAGTATGAGCCCATGAAGAGGCCGACGACAGGATTGCTCTTTATCTTCGCCCTGCTTGTGCCGGTACTGGCACAGACGGCGGGGGCGACCAGTGATCCGTTGCTTTCGGTGACAGACAGTGAGGATTCCACGCGCGTGGGACACACATACAGTTACTTGATAACGGTTACGAATGCGGGACCAGATGACGTAGTTGACGCGGAGGTCGTAGACATCTTGCCGGACAAGGTGACTTTCGTGGATTGCAGTGTGAGTCAGGGTAGTTGGACCCAAGAACTCGGAGTGGTCACATGCGATCTGGGAGCAATGGCTGCCGGGGCGACTGCCGGAGTGGAGATAGTAGTTCAGGCCGTGGAGGAGGGTGTGGCGACTAATCAGGCGACGGTAAACGGGGATACGGAAAGCGGAAATAACCGGGCGACGGAGACTACGACAATTGATCCGGAAAACCGCTCGCCGACCATTTCGCTCCCGGGCCCGCACACGCTGGTTGTAGGGGCATGTACCACGTTTGTTGTGACGGCCACGGATGCGGATCATGATCCGGTGACACTGACATGTACAAAGAAACCGAGCGGAGCTTCATTTGACGGAACGCATTTCTCATGGTGTGCCGGTGTGGATGATTGCGGCACGACCAATGAGGTCGAATTTGTAGCGGATGATTGCCAGGGAGAAACAAACAGCGTTGTAACCAATACCACCTGGATCACGGTACCTTTCGATAATGACAGCGATACTCTGTCGGATGCCTGGGAGTGGGAAAACTTTGGAGAGTATTCCTGGGACGCCAGCGACGATCCGGACGGAGATGGAATGATTAACTATGCCGAGTATGTGGCGGGAACTCAGCCCACCAACGACAGTTCTTCGCTACGCGTAAAGGGCGAGCGGCAGGAATCAGGAGTCGATTCGCTGGTGATACGGTGGGGAGGTGTCTCAGGCCGCTATTATGCGGTGCTGCGAAGCTCGACCGGACCTGAACCGGACAATATGACTATGGTGGCAAGCAATATAGCTGCCACGCCACCGGAAAATGTGTACACTGACGCTGTGGGCAGTGCTTGGCAGGTATACTACTACCGGATTCTGGTCCGAACTAATCAGTGGTAAGCGATATGCCTTGAGACCCAGCCTTCTGGGGCACTCCAGGGAGGAACCCTGGGAGGAGCGATATCGGTCGGGCTCACAGAATAATGCTGTCGAGGCAGGATTCTTACACCGCCCTGACCGATCTTTTGGTACCCGCCCGCCGGGGCAAATGGTGTGTGAGAGATCAACGGGTAAACCACCACCGGTGCGTTGCTACGATAAGAAATATTCCCGCAAGCAGGATAGCCAGCCCCAGAGAAACGCTGGCCGCTTCCCGGGCACGAGGCAGGGTGCCCACCTGGCTCCGGAACAGCAGGAACGCAACGATGCCGGATGAGAGAATGAGGAGGCTCAGCCATAATAGGGGTTTGTTCACTGCTGTTCCCGACCGATGCATGTCCCCTCCTCAGGGTCCATTATACATGCTTTCGGTAGCTGCGGCAATTTCGATGAGAACCCTGGTCGTGGGAGCCTATTGATTCCATCGGGATAGTCCGCGGGGGAGAATTCGCACCAGGAAAGATTCCTGAACCCAGCCGCGTTGTCCGGGGCCCGCTTCTACCTCGAGCCATCCGTCCCTCGCGCGTCGTACCCTCACAAGGGAGCCCTGTGGCAGATAAAAGTGCAGAGTACTGCCGGGAAGGGGAGCGAACAGCACTTTGGTGTTCGGTGCGGTTATTACCGCTTCGGGACACAGGAGAAGAGGGAGCCACGACCCGATTCCCAGCAGAGCCACCAGGGCGATGATCGCCATCAGCAGGGCAATCTTGCGCCCGAGGCGCCGGACGCGCGAATTCCACAGCATTGCGGTAACCAGGACACAGAGAATCCAGTAGGCTGCTATCAGGACAACCGCCCAGTGGAGCACCGAGAGGCGCCGGAGAAGATCCAACAGGCGGTTACTTCGCAGTGGTTCAAGGCCCAGCACGTGCAAGGCAAAGGTAAGATTAGCGGCGATGTCGGCGTCAGACGGGGCAAGATACCAAGCTCGCCGATAATAAAGGATGGCCCGCGGGATATCTCCCAGACGGAAATAGCAGTTTCCGATATTATAAAGCAGGGCCGCAGAGACGAACCCGTCTTGCAGAACCTGCATATTCATCCGTAACGCCTTTTCATACTCTCCCTTCTCATAGGCCCGACAGGCGGCATCAAAGGAAGCCGCAGCGCCGGATGCTGGTGATGCAGCCTCTGCGGCGTGGAAACAGAGACATAGAATCAGGGCGAGTACGGGGTAAGCATCGCTGCGCAGGCGACAGTGCGGCGGCAAGGGTCTGCGGAGAATCCGTGTTGTCATACGCCTGCCCTCCGACATTGAATCAGAATGTTTCGAATCTGAATGAGATCCCGTCTCATCTCGGCTTTTGTCGCAGGCTTCTGTTGCTCGCGGGGAGCGTAGCGGATGGTGTCAATACGGTCGAAGACGGTCATCGCTGACTGAAGAATCGGTTGCGGTATACCGATTTCCTGCATTTTATGGATAATGAGATCGGTACTGACCTGTCCGGGGGCAAGTTGGAGTGTCTCGGAGAAGTAAGTGCTCACAGCGTTCCAGAGCAGCCGGTAGAACTCCTCTGCGTGCCCCTGTTTCAGCTGTTTTTCGGCTTCTTTTAGGGCTTTGCGGGCGGCAGCGGGCGCCCGGGCTTTCCGCAAGGCGCTATCTCCCATTGTGGCGAGGCGCCGACTGAAGTACCAGCTTACCAGCAGGGCGAGTAAGGGAATTGTGTTTATCCAGACCAATCTGATCCAGAACGCGGGTCGCAGCCGGGCCACGGGCAGCAGATGTCCGGGCTTGGATTTGATGAAGATGATGTCTTCACCGAGGATCTTGTGACTTTCCGCCGTCGGTGTTCCATATTCCGATGGAGGTGTGCTGGGCATCTGACCGCTGACGTGGATGGGGAACGGCCCCTGCTGAAGAACGCGGTAGCGTTCCGCTTCGGGATCGAAGTAGGCGAAGCGGAATGGGGGTAGGGATGTCACGTTCGTGGTGGTAGGCATCGCCACCAGTTCGAATACCTTGGTTCCCGAGAGCCCGTCAGGGGAGAAATCCTTCTTGATCAGTTTGGCTTCGTACACTCTGAAGGTTTTCCCCGGGCTGTACGCGGGCAGGGTCACGGTTTCCACATTTCCGGTGCCTGAGACAGTTACCGTCATGGTAATGGGGTCGCCGACGGTGAGATTGGTTGGTGAAACCCGTACATCCAAAGTGAAACTTCCTACTGCGCCCCGGAAAAATTCGGGACGACCTTCTTCGGGCAGACCGCGACACTCTATCGAGACCTGCGGAGCTTGAACAACATAGGGTTGCGTTTGTACCCCTTCAAAGAAGAAGTCGGCAAAATCGGGGAAAAAGGGGAAGCCGAACGGACTGCCGGGTCGGGGCCGTCGTTGGGGTGGCACGATAACCTGGACTCTGAGCGCTGGCGTGAATTGATATTCGCCGGGAGCGGAGAATCGAACAAAACCTCGAAAGCGACGTACCTCGTACACGCGCCCGCCAACCGCACGGCGTTGACTGGTCAATTCGTGAAAGGGAGTGAGCGTGGTTCCCTTCTTGGGAAGGTCAAGAATCTGGACCTCATCAGCCAGCTCTATACTGCGGTGGAACAGTTCTATGGTTATCTTGCACCACTGGCCAACATAGGGATGGGCTGGTGAGATAGAGACCCGGGCGAAAAGCGGGGGCGGTGCATTGGTCGTAGCGGACGCTGTGTCTTGCTCTGACCCCACTACTTTCAACCGAACGGCGGGTATATGGATTTCCATCCCGCGTTGCGTCACCGAAAAGGGGCCGATTGAAAACTCACCCGCTTCCGCGGGAAGTAATCTGTAGCGGAAAGAAGTCGTGGTGTGTTGCCCACGGTTATCCATGCGGAAGCTGAATTCTCTGGACGGTGGCCCGAGAGGTTGAAGGCCGGAGGGGAAGGAAATGTCCGGTGGCGAAAGTGATTTGACGCCGGGAATGCGGATTGTGTAGGTGACCGGCTCGCCGGGCTCAACGACGTCCGGTTCTACGGAGACGTGGGCTACGATAGCAGGGGGGGATCCGAGTGCGGTCACGGCTCCCAAGAGAATGACTACCGGCAGGAGAATGCTCCGGCGAGGCACTCCTGCCGTAACCATGTGCCTATAGTTCTTGGATACAGAGCCGTTCATCCTTACCAGTCCTTTTCGACAGGCGCAGGCGTTGGCATAATCAGCCGCACTGTAGTGCGCCGAGCCTTTTCATCGTCCCTGATTGCATCCAGGATAGCGCGCGCTGATGCGTTGGACAGCGCCTTCCGTAGTGCGGCATGGCCGGCCGGTGGACGCCGTTTTTCTCCTTGGCCGGTCTGGGGCTGAGATTGGGTCTGTACCTTCTCCGTGGGCGAGGGGTGCTGCTTTCTACTGGGGCGGGTCTCATGTTCGGCGCTGCGGTGCCCGGCCTGGTCCTGCGAGGCCTGCGGCTTCTGGTCTTGCCCTTTCCCTTGGTGGCATGTGCCGGTCGTCCGCTTGGATTGCTGCATTTCGTGCATGAGTTGTTCTCTGAGGCGCAATGCGATCTCGTAGTTGATCTTGGCATCTGGGTCATCTGGAGCAGCTCTCAGCGCGTGGCGGTACCGGTCGAGAGCCCGATTGAGGAGGTCCAAAGCCGAGGCTGTCTCTTTTCGTGCGATTGCAGCCTGTGCTTTCTGAAGGTAGATACCGGCAAGATTATAGGCTGAGATCGCCTGGAGGGCCAGGTCCGGTGTACGCCCGGCGTCTGTCCACAACTGCTCTGCGTCGGAAGTCTTGCCGCACTTGAGACGTGCGAGTCCCAGGTTGAAGTCAACAACCGGCCCCAGAGGGCTTTCCGCTGGCAGTTTCGAACGGGCCTCAAGGCAAAGGCGCTCCGCCTCTTCACATCTGCCCGCATCGAGGGCGGAGGCTGCCTTTTTCAGCAGGGACAGCGCGCTGGTCTCCGTTGCTTGAACATGCGGACTCGTAAAGGCTAGCGCCAGCAGAAGGCTGGCCTTCGTCCAGCACGCCCGCAGTGGGTTCGAAGTCAGACGCGATGGATTTCCGTCTCTCATCAGCGTCCTCTCTGATTTCTCCTGCCGGCTGACCATGCTTCGACGGCAAGAAGCATGAGTGCGGCAGCAACGAAGATCTGATACCGGTCGTGGTAGATCCGAACCCGACGGGATTTAATGCGGCCCTTGTGCAATTTCCCCAGCCTCTGCTCATAGAGGCGGGTGAGGCCGAGGTCGCCGGGTACGGCCCTTACGTAGACGCCTCCGGTTTCCAGGGCCAGGGTCTCGAGAATGTCTTCGTGGAGTCTGCTCTTTACGACATTGCCATGGCGGTCCTTGAGATATGAGGTGTTGCCGTGTCTGTCGGTGACAGAAATCAGTTCTCCTTCAGGCGTACCGACACCGACCGCGAAGAGTTTGATACGGAGTTTCTTCAATTCGGGGATGCAGCTTGATGGCGATCCCTCGTGGTCTTCCCCGTCGGTGATCAGGATGAGGACGCGGTCCGCACCGGACTGATCCTTCTGGAAGATACGTATTGCGTGCCGCAAGGCTCGCTCGATAGCGGTGCCCCCGCGCGGAATCGAGGAGACCGAGGCGTCGTCCAGAAGCATCATGAAAGCATCGTAGTCGAATGTGAGCGGACATGCCAGGTGGCTGGCTCCGGCAAACAGGAGCAGTCCGATTCGGTCGCCCTGCAGGGACTTGACCAAGTCCTTGATCCCCCACTTCGCCTGCTGCAGCCGGGTGGGTTTGAAATCCTGGGCCAGCATACTTTTAGAGACATCGAGGGCAATCAGGATGTTCAGCCCCTTGTGCTCTACTTTCTGCCAGTGAAAGCCCCACTGCGGTTGCGCCAGTGAAAGCAGCAGCAGCGTAACCGCCAGGAGCCAGGAGAGGTTGCCGGTGCGCCGCCGGGCATGACTGTAGCCCGGTATCACGCAGCGGTGGAGTTGCGAATGGATCAGTCTTTCCAGACGACGGCGGTGGGTTGCGAGGCCCCAGGCCAGAAAGGGGATCAGCAGGGGAACTATCCACAACCAGACGAGGCGTTCTGGATGAGCCCAGTGCATGCTTATGGGATCCTCACTGCCACCGTCAACGAAAGAATTTTCTCTGCTACCAGGAGAAGCAGCGCCCCGGCAAGCGCCCACGGGAAAAGCTCCGCATACTTGGTGTAGTACTTGACTTTCAACTGGGTTTTTTCAAGCCGATCGATTTCCGCATAGGCTTGCTTCATCGTTCTTATATCGGTAGCCCGGAAGTATCTCCCACCGGTGGTACCGGCTATATCCCGCAAGAGAGCCTCGTCTATTTCGACAGGCTGCGGCACGTACCGTATATTTCCCCAGGAATCGCGTATCGGATAGGGAGCCCAACCTCGGGTCCCCACACCTACGGTGTACACCTTGACTCCGAGGCTACTGGCCAGTTCCGCCGCCAGACGCGGGTCAAGCGTTCCGGCATTGTTGACCCCGTAAGTGAGAAGGATTACTACTTTGGACTTAGCCTTACTGGACCGGAGGCGATTCAGCGCTGACCCGAGCGCATCACCGATGGCCGTAGCGTCCTCGAGCATCCCCGTGCGCAGTTGTTCGATACGGGTGACAAGCCAGTCATGATCCAGGGTGAGCGGGGCCATGGTGTAGGGCA
>QNAJ01000057.1 GCA_003641465.1 Verrucomicrobiota bacterium
CGCGGGCCAGCGCTCCGCGCAACGTCTGATACCGGTCCTGCAGACGCCCGATGCGGTAACGCTTGGCGATATCCTCGGCTCTGATGGCGATCTCCGCCATGCGTCCTGCTCCGATCACACGATATCCGCCATCTGGGATTCGATCTTCCGGAAAAAGTAGACTGCAACCACAAACAGGATCAGGCCCGCCGCAAGGGAAAAGAACAGTCCGGGTAAATCAAACGGGCTGCCCAGTACCGCCGAACGGTACCCGTTCACCACGCCCGTCATGGGATTCAAGCTTAACAGAAACCTCCAGCGCTCCGGTATGGCGCGGGCCGAATAGATCACCGGTGTCAGATACATCCATATCTGTATCATGAAGGGAACGATATACCGGAAGTCGCGGTACGCGGCGTTCATGGCACTCAGGAGCGTCCCCACTCCCAAAGCGATGAACACGGTCAGCAGCACCAGTACCGGCACCATCATGAGGGAAATGCGCAATGGAACGTGGTAATACACCATCAGTCCCGCCAGGATACTGAAAGAAATTCCGAAATCCACCAGACACGACCCGATCGAGGCCAACGGTATGATCAATCGCGGGAAATACACCTTCCGGATCAGGTTAGCCGCTCCGACAACGCTCTGGCTGCTACGCGACAGCGATTCTGAAAAGAACTGCCACGGCAGCAGTCCGGCGTAGACAAAGATGGGATAGGGGAATCCTTCCGAGTCAAGCCGCGCCAGCTTCCCGAAGACCGCGCTGAAAACGACCAGCTTGAGGAAGGGCTGCAGAAACGCCCATCCCACACCCAGCACCGTCTGCTTGTACCTCACCTTGACATCCCGCCAGGTAAGGAAATACAGCAGCTCGCGGTACCGCCAGACCTCCCGCCAGTCAATCCGGGGCCAACGCCCGGGAGGCTGCACAACAACCCGGTTCTCCTGCGACGCTTTTCTCAACGGCCTCCCTCCGGAGCCTTGTCTCCCGGAGCGTCTCCGGTTGCCTTCTTGCCGCGCAAGCGCACCAGGGTTTTCGCGATGAGAGTGCTCATCTGATGAAGCAAATCCAGTATTTCACCGGAGGCCCCGACTCCACCGATGCGGCGTCCCACCACCAGCTCTCCCAGCCGCTGTCCGTCATGGCTGACAGGCAGTGTGGCCGACCAGACGGCGCCGGCTTCCATCGGGCGGCCGGCCTTTTCCCAAGTGAAAACCTGATAATCGGCGCGCTCTTCGGCAAACAGGGTGAGCTTGGCCCATTCCATACCGAAGGTATCCAGCGTCTCCTCGCAGATCCGCCACATCTGCGGCAGGCTGTCCGCACGCGCGCACCGCTCGGTGGCCCTCTCCAGTGCCAATCGGGCCGCCATCTCCTGCTCGCGCCGCAGGCGATCCTGGTGCATTTTCTCCAGGGCATCCCGCAGCCGCACTCCGCTGAACAGGCGTACGGAAACGAATCCAACGACGAAAAATGTGCCCAACAGCAGAATCACGACCTCACTGCGTGACACCGTTATCAGGAAGGCCAGCGCCCCCAAACTCACGGTTACCAGATACAGGGTGATGACCGCGCGGCGGTGGCTGTAACCCATAGCCACCAGCAGGTGATGAATGTGCCGCCGGTCCGGCGAAGAAATCGGTAGCCGTTTGTACCACCGGCGCACAATGGCGACGGCGGTATCCACGATGGGCAGTCCCAGTGCCACCACGGGGATGAAGAGCGCCACCGCAGTCTCTGCCTTCCGGGAAGCCCCGATGAGAGACAATGACGCGATGAGGAATCCCAGCAAAAGGCTGCCTCCATCGCCGAGGAAAATCCTCGCTGGGGGAAAATTGTACATCAGGAATCCCAGTGCAGCTCCGGTCAGTGAAGCCATGAGAAACATCGCCAGGACGTTTTCGAAGTGGAGCGCCACCACCAGCAGCGTGCCGCCTGCAAACACCGTCACGCCCGCCGCAAGGCCGTCCAGCCCATCCAGAAGATTCACTGCATTCATGCAGCCCAGGAACCAGAGCACCGTCACCGGCAGTGCCAGCGGCCCCAAATCCAATGGTGGGCCGAAGGGATTGCTCAACGAGCTGATGCGGAATCCTCCCCAGTATGCGGCTACAGCAACAACGAGCTGCCCGGCGAGTTTCCATCCCGGTTTCAGATCCAGCGCATCGTCCAGCATCCCCAGAACCAGCACACCGGCGGCGCACGTATACAGAAGCCGAAGCCGGCCGATATGTTCCCACACATCCCGGGAGATCGTGCTGACCTCCGGAAAGAGCAATAAGCCGATGGTGGGTACGGCAAAGGCTACAAAGATCGGAATCCCTCCACCGAAGGGCACCGGTCTTCCGTGCAGCTTGCGGAAGTCATCCGGCAGGTCAACCGCTCCCAATCGCAAGGCCAGGAACATAACCACACGTGTAAGTACCACCGAACAACCGAAGGCGGTCAAGAAAGCAACACCAATGGTGGTCATATGCTTCTTCCCCTCATCATGGCATCTGCAAACTCATTCTATCAGTACCAGCGACTCGGGAGCCAACTCGCGCGCAATGTCAAGATACTTGCCGGCCAGGACCAGACTACCCGCAACTCGTTGGGATCGCGACAGCCAGAGCCAGCATTCGTAGTTGGCCGGCGCACGGAGAACTGCCGCCGCACCGAGTTCCCGCGCAAGCTCCCCCAGAGCTATACGCTTACGGGGTTCAATGTCCTCCTCTCCGATCCATTGGAGAGCGCACCATTCCATATCCAGCAGAAGGTCCGCCGTACCGGCGCCACCGGAACGGAGAAACCCCAGGTCTCGAATCACCGCCTCCGCCGCCCACTTTTTTTCCCACCCCGCGCGATAATCACGGCGACTCTCGGTCAGCTGCCAGACACGCGCACGGGCGCCCTCGGCCATCAGTTCCGAGACGGCGAACCACAGGAGAACCATCAGCGCGGCGATTCCCATGCCGCGCACAACTCCTTCCAGCCGTGAGCTGACCGACACCCTCCGGGCCCTGTCTTCGACGCGTCTCATTCTGGCCCGCAGCACCAGACCGCTCAGCATTCCCAGAAGCAACGACGCCAGCAGCCAGTGAGTCATCCGGTGAAGGTTGTAGTCCACCGCACTATGTACCGCAAGCCCGCCCAACGCCGCCGCTATTCCCGCGGCCAGCCACCTCTCGCCCTGCATCAGTGCCTTCCATCCACGAACGGCAAGAGCCAGCAGTGCGATGCCGATGCCGCCGGAAAGCGCTATCCCCGCCAGTCCTCCCTCGCACAGCCATTCCACAAAATCGTTATGGAGATGGGTCCATCTGCCGATCAGCACAGGCGCGGAAGCAAAGCAAGGAAACGTGTGCTGAAACGCCCCCGCACCGCACCCAGTAACCGGGAAAGCAGCAAAGAGGCGCCAAGCGTCCTTGATCGCCGCCCAGCGTATCATCCCATTGATATCCGCCACCCTTTCGTGCAGCCACACAAACCTCTCCACCATCCTGCCCCCTGCGATCCACAATCCCAGCGCCAGTCCCAGTAGCAGGGCGGGACCCACCGTGCCCGCCAACCGCCACGGCCGCGCGGCGCGCGGGGCCAGGATCCAGAAGATCGCCGCGCAGGTCACCAGTCCCATCAGTCCACCCCGTGAAAGCGAGGCCAATGTTCCAAGGATCAACACAATCACCGCAAGGAAAACCGCCGAAGGCTGCGCCAGCCGACCCGCCGCATAGGTCGCGGCCGTCTCCGCGTTCCGTCGCATCCGACTCATACCCAGCAGTCCCAGCCCTACTCCCAGGGCCATGTTGACATAGGAGGCAAAATGATTCCGATTGGTGAAAGCCCCCATCACATGTCCTCCCAACCGCGGTTCGTAAAACGAAAAAATCCGGTCACTCTCCCCCAACACCTGCACTAGCGCAACCAGCACCAGCAAAACCGATGAGAACACCACCAGCCTGAGAGTCCGGATCATGCTCACCGTGGAACGGCGCGTCTCCAGTCCCACGCTGAAGCAGATCCAGCCAGTCAGAAAGCTCACTATCACCCGCATGGTGTCGCGCGGCGCCAGCGATACCCGGGGCAGCACGACGCCGCGTCCACATACCCCCATAAGGACGTCGCGGGCAGTCATCCGAATACGTGCAGCCTCTGGAGAAATTGCCTGCAGCATGCCGTCACTCAATGGTATTACCTGGAACACCAGGAACCCCAGCAACAGGACCGCTGCTGCACCGGCCAGGCGCAGTTCAATCGGCAGAGGTTTGGTGCGTCGAAGAGCTACCAGACACCATATTCCTCCTCCGGCGAGCACCGGTACAGCAATCAGAAGCGCGGCCCAGTCTTCCACTGCAGCCAGAAGCCACGGGGCCGCGATCACTGCTCCGATCGTTACGTACGCGGGTAGGCGTGCCGGTGCCGTCAACGGCTCATAATTCCCGTGCCGGCCTCGATTGCGGGCCGACACCGCCAGCGCACCTGGATTCCAAGCCGGCAAGAAAATCACCCTGTCAGTGCTCCGCCCTGGACGCCAGGAGATTACCACAGCACTCCTGCGAAAGAAAAGCAGTCAACCGCTCTGCAATCCAGACCGCCGGCATTCACGGTGATGATGAATTGAACCGTACCGGGAGTTCCCCCTGCGTCCCGGTGCCTCAACACGGTAGTGCATATGCCCACGCGGAAGAACGTGTACTCCGGCTTGCCGGAACTACTTCAGGACTCAGACGCCGAAAGGGGGGAGCGCGGCTTAGCCGCCTCGCCGGGCTGGGAACGACGGGCATACTGTCCGTAATAGTTATCCCAGTACCGGGTGTGCCCGTGATAATAGTAATCCGAATAATACGGACTGAAACGACTCACCCGTACCCCGTTCAGCACCGCCCCCGCAATTTCCCCGCGCAGTTCAAGGAGTTGATCACGCGCGCGGCGCACCCGCGAGACGCTTCCTCCAAACGCCTTCACAACCATGATGATGGCGTCACACTGGTGGCAAAGTACGAGCGCATCGGATATCAAAAGCACCGGCGGAGTATCAATGATCACACGATCATACTCCTTCTTCATCCGTTCCAGCAGCTTTTCCATAGTCCTGGATTCCAGCAGCTCCGTGGTATGCACCGGCGGTGGGCCCGCAGGCAGGATATCCAATTGTCCCAGAAGGTCCAACTCCAGTGCACTCGGTTGTACCGCCTGCTCCCAGACCGAATCGCCTGTAAGCAGCGTGCTCAGCCCATGCTCCGCATCCAACCCGTAGACCCGATGCAGAAGAGGTCTATGGAAGTCGCCATCTACCAGCAACACACGCTTGCCGCTCCGGGCAATGGAAAGCGCGAGGTTGCTCGCGATGGTGGACTTGCCTTCTCCGGAAGCCGCCGAAGTTACCATGATCACCTTGTACTGCTCCGCCGGCAGTCGGAAGAATACCGCCGTGCGTAAGGCGCGGAAGGCCTCCACCACGGAAGACTTTCCCTCCAGACTCGTTATCCGCGCGCAGATTACCGCTCTTTCCTCTTCTCCCTTGGGCGCAACGGATATGTATGGAATGATACCCAGCACCTTCATCCCCACCCGATCCCTCAAATCTTCCGGCACCTTCACCCGGTCATCCAATCGCTCCACCCCGAAGGCCGCCATGAGTCCCAGAAAGAGTCCAGCCAGGATATAGAAACGTAAACCGCGTATCTTGTCGGCCCCCGAGGCGATACGGGCCACCGAAGCCTTCTCCAGAACGGTAACCGCGGTCCCCTTGAACTCGGACGAGATCTTCACTTCGCTGAGCCGTTGCACCAGCACCTCAAAGAGACGGCGCTGGCGTTCCACCTCCGAGCGGAGAAACTGCAGTTCCTGCTCCTCGCGTCCCAGGGCTACCGCTTCCGCCTTTGCCTCGTCGAACATTTTCCTCAGCCGGGCTTCCTGAGTGCGAAGATTTTCAACCCGCTTTTCCAGTGAACCGACAATCTCCTGCAAGACGGCCCGCAAACGTTCCGCCACCGCCCTTTTCTGATTCAGGACTGCCTGCATACGCGGATGGCGCGGGCCATACACGTCCCGCAAAGATGCGATCTGCGCTTCCACCTCCCGCAACTCGCGTCTGATCTCCGCCACCGCGGGGTCATCCCGCAGCCCCTTCAAGGCGAAGAGCGCTTCGTCCTCCGGGTCAATCCCTTCGGCGCCCGACTCCAGAATCTGCTGCACCAGCCGGAATGCCGTTTCGGCTTCCACGCGCTCCAGTTCCACTTGGGTAAGCCTTTCGTTGAGAGCAGCGACGCGGGCCGCGAGGGGATTGTGTTCTCCTTCGCCCGCAATGGCAGCCAGTTGCACCCGCTCCCGGAACTCCTGCAGCTCCCGTTCCGCCCGGTGCAGTGCCTCTTCAACCTTTTCCTTTTCCCGCAATAAGAAAAGGTAGGCTTCGTTATACTGCTCCATGCGCTTCTGCATGTTGAACTCCACAAAAGCTTGCGCCACCGCATTCGCCAGTCGCGGCGCCAGATGCGGATCAGTGCTGCGCGCGGTCACTCTGATCATCTGCGTCTTCGGAAGGTATCGGGCGTCAATGGCGCTGCGCAGCCTTTCCCACGGTTCCGGAGGATGGGGCGGCGGCATGCGCAGCAGGGCCCGCAGAGTGCGGCTCCAGAATTTTCCGCGCGGTTCTTGCCGGGGCGGGCTGGCAAAGCACCGGGCAATCTCCGGATCCTCCAGCACCTTTTCCAGCACCACCCGGCTTTCGATCAGCTTCGCTTGAGTGATATAGTAGTCGTCGGCCCACCAGGGTAGTGACGGCTGAGACACATCCCTGAACTCGGCCAGCGGACGGGCTACCGGCTCTACCAGCAGTTTCACACTGGCCTCGTAAATGGTAGGAGCGCGTTGCAGCCTGACAAAACCGAAAAAAGATATCGCTCCCAGGACCAAAAGGATAATGGGATACCGGTGCCGTATTACCGCAATCGCCCTTCTCAACATCACTGCTGGTTCCGAGGTGACCGCCCACGGGGGAACTACGGGCCCGGACTCAGCGTTTTGACCTTCCGCCGTCATTCACTTGCCCACCTCGCGCCCCTGCTTAGGCCTCATTATTACATTTATTACACGGCTCGTTCAAAGTAAAGCGTTTTATTTACACGCACTCACGGCATCGGCGTATAGCTCACCCCCGCACCCAGACTCGGCCTGATGAACTCCGACAAGCGCGCCAGCATCCCCGACCCCACTACCAGGGTGTCACCCGGTTGCAGGTATACCGGAGGCACCTTGCCGCGTGCCATCCGCACCAGATCCACCGGGACCACCTCCTGGCGCCCATCTTCGCGTACCCGTACCAGAAAAGAATTCTGGGCCCGGGCAGTCGGCAACAGCCCTCCCGCCAGGGCTACACCCCGCACGGCGTCCACCTTCTCGTCTCCCGACAAGGAATACGCCCCCGGCCTCTGAACATAACCCAATACATACACGTAGCGCTCCTCCCTCGGGGGAATGAGCACAATATCTCCCGGTCGTACCGTAACGTTCGCAGCCGCTCCCTCCGCCTCCAGAAGATCCTCCAGCGGAACTACCAATATCTTCCCGCTGCTCTGCAGCACCGCATGAGAGAGGCCGTCCCGCAGCCGCGATCCCGAAACCGTCCGTTGCCACTGCGACCGCATAACGATAACCCGATCCCCGGCAGCCCCATCCAATCCTCCTGCCATCGCAATGGCTTCCAGAAGAGTCGTTCCTTCCTTCCGGAGAAAATAGACGCCGGGCTTCGCCGCGGCTCCCGTCACCACCACCGCATGGCTCCGATATTCCTTTATGTTGACGGCGACCTGGGGATTACGCAGATACCCGTCCCCGTA
>QNAJ01000058.1 GCA_003641465.1 Verrucomicrobiota bacterium
ACCAAGGAGGCATTGGACTTTCTGTCAAGTTTGCGTTTGGGCGTCATGTTGGGTATATTGGACGGCGCTGAAATCGAAGACCTGAGGAAGCTGATGGAACAGTGCCAGCCGGCCCACCTGCAGAAAACGGTCGGGCGGCGGTTGAACTCGCGTGAGAGGGACTTTGAACGGGCACGGCTGGTACGGGAAGTGCTCCGACCGGAAGAAGCAGGTGGTGCGGTGGATGGAGAGGGGAAATAGGTGAACAATTTTACACCCAGAGCCCAACAGGTTCTCCAGCTGGCGAGACGGGAGGCCGAACGCCTGAATCACGGTTACGTGGGCACCGAGCATCTCCTCTTGGGACTGGTGGCGCTGGGTCAGGGGGTAGCCGTGGAGGTGCTCCGGAAAATGGGGGTGGACCTTGAGCGGGTACGTCGCGAAGTAGAGCGCTTGGTAGGCGCAGGTGAAGCTACCCTTTTGCCAGCGGGGGCGTCATCCGGCAATATTCCATTCACACCGCGGGTGAAAAAGGTGCTTGCGCTTGCGGGCAGTGAAGCCCGGGCCCTGAATCATTCATATATCGGGACCGAGCACATTCTGCTCGGATTGCTGCGGGAAGGTGAAGGGGTCGCAGCCCGGATTCTGGAGAATCTCAACGTCGACTTGGAGAATGCCCGGATAGCTGTTCTGAAGGAGCTGGATCCGAATTACGAGCCCTCGGGAGAGGAAAGTGCCGCTGCGCACGCACCGGCGACCGCCGCCGACAGCAAGACTCCAGCGCTGAGTACGTTTGGCAGAGACCTGACAGAGCTGGCCAAGCGGGGCGAACTGGACCCGGTGATCGGGCGTGAGACGGAAATCGAACGTGTGATTCAGATCCTTTGTCGGCGGACCAAGAATAATCCCGTGCTGCTGGGCGAAGCCGGCGTCGGCAAGACCGCGATTGTCGAAGGGTTGGCACAGCGCATTGCTGCAGGTGAAGTTCCCGAGCTGCTGCGGGAGCGACGTGTGGTTACCTTGGATCTGGCGCTCATGGTTGCGGGAACCAAGTATCGGGGGCAGTTTGAGGAGCGGATCAAGGCGGTGATGGAGGAAATCCGGCGGGCGAAAAACGTCATTTTATTCATAGACGAGCTGCACGTGATCGTGGGGGCGGGATCTGCGGAGGGTGCCCTCGATGCCTCGAATATCATCAAGCCCGCACTGTCCCGCGGCGAACTGCAGTGCATCGGCGCAACTACTTTGGCGGAGTACCGCAAGTTCATCGAGAAGGACGCCGCTCTGGAAAGGCGATTTCAGACCGTGATTGTGCGGGAACCCACTATTGAAGAGACCATAGACATACTCAAGGGCTTGCGGCCAAGGTACGAGGAACACCACCACGCCCGGATCACTGACGCTGCAATCAAGGCGGCGGCGGAGCTTTCCGCCCGCTATCTCACCGACCGTTATCTTCCTGACAAGGCGGTCGATTTGATGGACGAAGCCGGCGCCCGGGCCCGGATCGCCGCGATGACGCGGCCGGAGAGCGTCAGGGAGCTGGAAAATCGTATCGCGGAGATCAAGAAAAAGAAGGAAGAGGCGATCAAGGCGCAGAAGTACGAAGAGGCTGCCGGCTACCGCGATCAGGAACGCGCTGCTCAAGAGGAGCTGGATCGGACCATCGAAGAATGGCGGAGGTCGTGCGACGAGAAAGTCGTGGAAGTCGATGAAGAGGATATCATGCTCATTGTATCGCGGTGGACGGGTATTCCGGTGCAACGGATGGAACAGACTGAGGCTGTCCGACTTCTGGACATGGAGAACGAGATCGAGAAAAAGGTTATCGGACAGCGCCAGGCGGTGGAGGCGATAGCCAAGGCGCTCCGCAGATCGCGCGCGGACCTGAAGGATCCGAGAAGACCGATAGGATCATTCGTCTTCCTGGGGCCGACCGGTGTGGGGAAGACGCTCCTGGCAAAAACATTGGCGGAATTCATGTTCGATGATCCTGATGCTCTGATTCAGATAGACATGAGTGAGTACATGGAAAAGTTCTCGTCATCTCGCCTGGTGGGATCGCCTCCGGGCTATGTCGGATACGAGGAGGGCGGTCAGCTTACCGAGCAGGTGCGCCGCAGGCCCTATTCCGTGGTTTTGTTTGATGAGGTGGAAAAGGCACATCCCGATGTGATGCATCTGCTTCTGCAGATTCTGGAGGAAGGGAGGTTGACCGACAGTCTGGGGCGTACCGTGGATTTCCGTAATACCATCGTAATAATGACGTCCAATCTGGGTGCTGAATACGTATCACGCGGTGGGCCCCTGGGATTTGCTGCAGGGGAATCCGAAAGTGACTATGAAAGTCTACGGGAGCGGATGATGGACGAGGCTCGTCGCGTATTCCGCCCTGAGCTGCTGAACAGAGTAGACGAGGTTATCGTTTTCCGCCCGCTGGAGAAGGCGGATGTAGACAAGATCCTTAATCTGGAATTGGCCAAAGTTCAGGAACGGCTACAGGCGCGCAGGATCGTTCTGAAGCTTCTGCCGGAGGCTCGCGAGTTTCTGCTGAGCAAAGGGTTCGACCCGGTTTACGGTGCCCGTCCGATGAGGAGGGCGGTGGCGCGATATGTTGAAGACCGCCTGGCGGAAGAGATTCTCCGAGGAAACATCCGTGGGGGCGGAACTGTGGAGGTGTCCGTTGCGGGAGACAATCTGGTCCTTCGTGAGCTGGCGGCTACCGGTTCGGACACCGCACACTGACCCAAGCGTTACCAGATAGGTGCAGCTTCCCTCCAGGCTCGTTTTTGTGGTAGCTCTGCAGATAGATCGCTTGAACAGCGAAAGTTGGTAGGGTCAGGCTTACAGAGAGGAAAGACTGTGCGTCAGGGGATTGTGATGGGCCGCCCCGGGTAGGATTGGACCGGCTGATGAGAAGGATGGTCATGACCCCCGTGAAACTGGGCAATGCGCGTTTTACAGTGTACCGCCCGGGGTGTATCCGCATGGAGTACGCAGAGGAAGGACGGTTCAGTCCTTATGCGCCATTAATAGCTGGCCGAAGACTGCCTCGGCCCTCGAGAGCTGTCGTTGAGAGAACCAAGGACCGACTGGTTATCGGCACGGAGCGTTTCACATTGGAATACCGGAACGATGGGCGTGAGTTTTCGCGGAATAATCTGCGGATCGTTCATCGAAACGCCTTCGGCAAGAAAATAGTCTGGACACCGGGAAAAGCGGATTCCGGAAATCTGGGCACGGTAACCCGGTCCCTTGATAATTGGAAGCAGCAGCCGGATCCCTGTCCGGTGCAGGGGATTCTCAGTACTGATGGCGGACATCTGCTGGAGAATCCCGGCGGCGTATACTGGAACAGCCGCTACCGCTGGCCGGAAAACCTGGCCCGGTGGGTGAAGTTCGACGGCTTCTTTTTTGCTTATGGAGCCGACTATGTCTCAGCGCTGACTGATCTGGTTCACGTTCTGGGGCGGATTCCGCTGGTTCCTATATGGGCGCTGGGATTCTGGTATTCACGGTGGTATCCCTATCGCTCCAGGGACTTGCTGCGACTGGTGGAACGATACCGTAAAGAAGGTATTCCCATTGACGTGATGATGATCGACACTGACTGGCGCGGGGGGTGGGCAGGGTACGACTGGTGTCGCAAGTATTTTCCTGATCCGCGGCGGACTCTGGGGGACCTGCATCGTCTTGGAGTGCGCGTGGGGTTGAATGATCATCCCGGCTACGACGCATATGAGCCACTTCCCGAAAGGGACAGCCACCGACCAGCGATAACCAAGCGGCTGGGTCACCTTCCTCACGAGGGGAAGCTGGTGTGTGACTGGTCACGTCCCGATGCGGTCCGCACGTGGGAAGAGGTGCTGCTGGGGCCCTTCCACGATCAGGGAGTCGACTTCTGGTGGATTGACGGCTGGACGAAGTCCCAGTTCGGCGGTAACGATGCGCAGCTATGGTTGAATCAACGGTACTTCGAATTAAGGGAGAAAAAAACCGGGAAGCGGGGGATTATTCTCTCGCGCTGGGGTGGTCCCGGGTCACATCGTTACCCGGTGCAGTTTTCGGGGGATACCTACTCTACATGGGAAACCCTGCGCAACCAGGTCGACTTCACGGCGGATTCCTGTGGATTGGGAGCCGTCTACTGGTCGCATGATATCGGAGGCTTCCACGACCGCAAGATTGACGAGGAAATATTTATCCGATGGGCTCAATTCGGCGCATTCAGCCCGATCTTCCGCACACACAGCGCTTTCGGTATTCGTGAGCCGTGGAAATTCAGCCGCAAGGCACTCCGAATTTTCAGGCATTATACCCGGCTTCGCTACGCTCTTTTGCCGTACCTGTATTCTCTGGCGTGGGTAACCCACCGGAAGGGGCTGCCCTTGGTCCGTCCCATGTATCTGGAGTCCGGCGGGGAGGACCCACGAACATATCGTGCGCGGCAGCAGTACATGCTGGGGCCGTTTCTCATGGTGGTACCGGCGGTCGGACCGGCACCGAAGAATGGTGGATGCTATGTGCGGCGCGCATATTTCCCGCGCGGTGAGTGGTACGAGCTTGAAGGTGACCGGATCATATCCGGGCCGTCATTCCGAATGGTCCGCCTTCCTCTGCAAAGGATAGGGATCTACGTCAAAGAAGGAGCAATCCTACCATGTGCGACGGTGGGGAAGAATACTGAGTTTGATCCGTCGGTCATCGAACTGAATTGTTACCCTGGCCAGGAATCCTCAGATTTTGAGCTGTACGAAGACGACGGGGAGAGTCGGGACTACCTGAGGGGAGTCTATCGTCGGACGCGGCTGCGAATGGTTGCAAATGGGAACAGCATTACTATAGGGATCGGGCCGCCGCGGGGGAAGTGGAAGCTGCCGGGTGACCGTCTGTGGAAGGTCCGGATTCGGATCGTAGGAAATCAGAAAGTGGATGCGGCGGAGTATCGTAGCGGTACCGCCAGATGGCAGAGGACCTCATGGCTGGAGACCGGCGACTCCCTGGCAGCCGAGGTCACGGGAGGTGGGCGTTTCGCAATGGTCTCTGTCCCCGGCTCTGCCGATGGCCTGTCTGTGCGTGTTCATCTGATGAAGTCATGACGGTTCTTTTGCACATAATATCTCGGACTGTGGCGCTCATGCCCTTGAAGCCGGCCTTGAAATTGGGACGTGGGCTGGGATGGGTGCTGGGGAGCATCGTCAAGTATCGTCGTGCCGATGTCATCGCATCCTTGAAAAGTGCCTTCCCGGACCTCGCGCACTCTGATGTACGGCGGATTGCCGATGAAATGTACAAGCAGCAGGGTATGAACCTGATCGAGATGCTGCGGCTGTCGGCCCTGGGGGCGGAAGATTTTGAGGGCCGGGTTGCTGTTGAAGGTGGCGAGCACCTTGAAGGAGCCCTGCAGGGCGGAAGGGGAGCGATAATTCTGACTGCACACTTGGGCAACTGGGACATGCTCGGCGTGCTGGCTAGTCAGAGGGGCTATCGCGTGACCATCATTACCAAGGGGGTGAAAAACCCGGCGCTTAACCGCTTCTGGAGCGGAAGCCGCGAACAGCTGGGGTTGAAACTTGTGCCGGCGAAAGAGTCTTATCGGGCGTGTCTGCGGGCGCTGCGGCAGAATCACCTGGTGGGATTTATTCTGGACCAGAACATGACTGAGGAGGAGGGGATCTTTGTGGACTTTTTCGGTCGGCCGGCCTGTACTACGCCCGGGCTGGCATACATGTCAGCACATTCCGGTGCGCCGGTAGTGCCGGTTTTCGCCGTCAGGCGGTCACTTTCGGACCACAAGATTCTTGTGTTGCCTCCCCTCGAGCCGGTTCGGGAAAAGGATAAGGACACGATCAGGACTGCGACGCAGCAGTACACCTCAATCATTGAGGATATGATTCGCAGCCACCCGGAGCAATGGATCTGGATGCACCGCCGGTGGCGCACCCGCCCGGATCAGTGCGCACGGCTGAAGGAACCCGGGATAGAGCGATTGTCTCTTGCATAGCCGAGCCTGCTGGAGTAAAGGATTCTGTGCGCGTGAGGGGAGCAGGGTGATGGGTCGTAAGAAGAAACAACGGTTGCCGGAGGAATTACGTACCGGTGGGGTGAGTGAATCCGGCAGGAAGGGTTACACTTACCCCTTTTTCGCGCGGCCCGATGTAGGGTCTTTTCTCACGGTGCTTGCGGCAGCCTGTTTCCTGGTCCAGCTGATGATACTGCCATTAGTGGGGCCGTGTGGCTCCCGGGCGCCTCATGCCCTTTGCAACCTGATCGGGTTTCTGGGGATGCTGTGCGTGACGGGCGGCGTCGCCGTAGCAGCGACGGTGTCCAAGTTACGGCGGCGTAAGATTGACGGAAGTCCCTTGCCGGCCTTTTCTATTGCACTTTGCGTGGGGTGCCTGCTGATTCTGATCTGCACCCTGACGGGCCTGTTCTCGATCTGAGGCCTTCGACACTGTCGGGGATATCTGACGGTGGATATGCTTGAATTACGTGCTGGTCTGGCCTATTAACACACGTCCTGCTGTCGAGAGATGAGATATGTTCGAGCCGGTATCCAGTGAAGTGAATTTCCCGGAATTGGAACTCTCGGTCCTCCGATTCTGGGATGAGCAGGACATATTCCGCAAGTCAATGAAGGCGCGAGAGGGGGCCGAGGAGTTTGTGTTCTATGATGGTCCTCCCTTCGCCACCGGCCTGCCGCATTACGGCCATCTTCTGGCGGGGACGATCAAGGATATCGTCCCGCGGTACCAGACAATGCGGGGCTACTATGTCGAGCGACGTTTCGGGTGGGACTGCCATGGGCTGCCCGTAGAGTACGAAGTGGAGCAGGAATTGGGAGTCGGCACCAAGCGGGAGATCGAGGAACTGGGGGTCAATCGGTTCAATGAGGCCTGTCGCTCAATTGTTCTGCGCTATACGCGCGAATGGCGGCAGATCGTTTCCCGGATGGGTCGCTGGGTGGACTTCGATAATGAGTATCGGACCATGGATCGCGACTACATGGAATCGATCTGGTGGGTATTCAAGCGCCTCTGGGAAAAGGATCTCATCTACCGGGGACACAAGATTCTCCCGTACTGCCCTCGCTGTGCGACACCACTTTCAAATTTCGAGACCAATCTAGGTTATCGGGAGGTGGATGATCCTTCGATTACGGTCAAGTTCAGGTCGCGGCAGCAGCCTGATCGTTTCTTTCTGGCATGGACCACGACGCCGTGGACGTTGCCCTCGAACCTCGCGCTAGCGGTCGGACCGGATATCGAGTATGCGGTGATCCGGGACTCATCGGGGGAGGAGTACATTCTGGCGGCGGAGAAAATTGCGGAATACTTTGACCCCTCCGAGATCCAGATCACAAGCCGGCTTCCCGGCAGGGAGCTTGCCGGGGAGAGCTATGAGCCACTTTTCCCGTATTTTACTGAGCTGGAAAAACAGGGGTGCTTTCGGGTGGCGGTTGCCGAATTCGTTTCCACGGAGGAAGGCACCGGAATCGTTCATATCGCACCCGGCTTTGGTGAGGATGACTACCAGCTTGGACAGGAGCTGGGGCTTCCCATCGTCTGTCCGGTTGACGATGAAGGCCGTTTTACCGCCGAGGTGCAGGATTGGATGGGGGTGGCGATTAAAGAGGCCGACCGAACGATTATTGAGCAGCTTCGACGTGAGGGAATGCTGTTGCGCAGTCAGACCGTACGGCACAGTTATCCCCACTGCTGGCGCTGC
>QNAJ01000059.1 GCA_003641465.1 Verrucomicrobiota bacterium
AGGATTATCGATTCCTATTCTAAGAGCCCGGCGGGAACCGGTCAAAGCCTATCTGGGCGGCGCGGCCGCGATCCGGGTACCGGGTGCCGATCAGCGACGGCGGGCCGCGGCCACCAGCACCAGCCCGGGTGGTGGCAGAAGCCGGTCCGCCGCCCGCAGCAGTCCGGCGGCCCACTCGTTCATCCGACGCAATGCGCGTGTGCCGGTACCCGATCCGAGCCTGCGCCCGATCAGCTTCCTCACCCGGTAGCCCAACCGGTTGACCCAAAAAATCCGTTCCACTTCCAGTCCGGCCTCCGACAGCAGGCTCTCCAGCCCCTCCCGCGTGTAGCGCCGCCGCCTTCCCAGCTCCCGGTCCCACGCGGAGAAAATCCCCGGATGGGCGGAGACCGCCGCTATCATGCGGCCGCCGGGCGCCAAGGTCTGCGCCAAGTTCCGCACTGCGGCCGCATCGTTCTCCATTTCTTCCAGCAGTTGCACGCAAAGAACCGTGTCGAAGGCCTCCTGCAGGTCCTGCCAGTCTTCCGGCCGCTGCGCGTCCCGCCGGCACACTTCCACGCGGCGCCCGGAAGAAAACAGGCTGCGCAGGTATTCCACGTGCCCCTCGCGGGTGCCGGTCAGCATGTAGTACTCCCGAGGCAGCAACTCCCGCGCCAGAGGATTGAGCCCCGCCTCTACTTCCAGCACCCTTTCTCCTACCAGCGGCCGCACCAGCCGCGCCAGGGCGCGCGATTCCTTCAACCCCCGCCAAGCGTGCTGAATGTGGCGCCGTGCGTATTCGTAGTCATACGCATCGTCCACCAGTCCGAAAAAAACAATAGTGAACAGCGCCTTGACTCCGTCCCACCAGGTTATCTTCTTCCCCTCTGCATATGAACGGCCGCGATACGATATCGGTACCTCGTAGATGCGGCAGCCCCGACGGGCAAACTTCGCGGTGATCTCCGGTTCCAGCCCGAATCTACTGCAGCGGATCGGCATGGACTTCCAGAGATGAGCCTTGGCGACCTTGTAGCAGGTTTCCATATCGCTGAGATTAAGATCAGTGAACATGTTGGAAAGCGTTGTCAGCAGCCGATTGGCTACACTGTGCCAGAACAAAAGCACCCGGCGGTATTCCCCGCTCAGGAACCGCGAACCGTAGACGACATCCGCATTTCCCTCCAGGATCGGGCGCAGCAGCTTGGGGTATTCGCGGGGATCGTATTCCAGATCGGCATCCTGGATCAGAATAACCTCGCCCGTGGCCTCTTTTATACCACGGCGCACCGCCGCCCCTTTGCCACGATTTATTTCCTGGTAAAGAATCTTCAGCGCGGGATGTTCGACCTTCAGTTGCTCCAACTTCTCGCGGGTCCCGTCGGTGGACCCGTCATCCACCACGATCAGCTCCAGCTCCAGACCGTCCGGAAGCGGTGCAGCCAGAACTTCACGCACCGCATCAGCGACTGTGTAGCGCTCGTTGTACACGGGCATCACCACACTCACTTTGCGGATGCCCCCACCCGTCTTCACTACTTGACCATGTTCATCCCTCATGAGCCCCATCCGAAGTCGCGCATATCGCCGCACTACCGGAGTCGGTAAACGAAAAGCGCCTTCAGTGTACGGGCGGCAGGGCGATACAGTAAAGGCTATTGTCGGAAAGCGGCCTCCCTCGCTTCTCGTATCCGGAACGGATTCTGTCTTGAATACTTGGATTGACCCTGCGCGCGGCGCCGGGTACAGTATGATGCGCCCGGTCGGAAGGAAATATCTGCAACCCGCCGATTGGCAGTGCGGGGGGTGACCTGATGAGTGCGCGGATACTGGTAGCCGAAGACGACCGTGCCACGCGCCGGGCGATCGTCAAGGCCCTCCACCGCCAGGGATACAAGGTGGAGGCGGTAGATAACGGCGACGATGCGGAACGGAAGATTCGTGAATCGCCTCCGGATCTTGTCCTGCTCGATGTGATGTTGCCGGGCAAGAATGGCTTGGACATCTGCACCTACATGAAGTCCGATTCCGCCTTGAAAAACATTCCAGTGATCATCCTTACCTGCCTGACCGCCGACTCCCCGGAAAACGACCAGTACTGGCGAGAACGAACGGCCGCTGATGATTTTCTTTCCAAGCCGTTTTCTATCAGCGAGCTGGTGCGCAGTGTCGAGCGTCTTCTCACCTCCCGGGAAGCCCAGGCCTGACGATTTCCAGGCGGGTAGTAGTGAGCACGGCTATTGACTGCATACGGGCGCTCTGCCACCATGACACCGGTACCAGCATTCCGATGTCGATATCCGCAGCAGACAGATCTGAGGTTCGCGCTGAATCGGTCGCTCGTGCGACGCTGCACGTGGCCGCTGTTCTCCGAGTAACTCTGCTTGATCTGCTGCGGCGCCCCATAGTTCCGACACTCATGTACTCTGTAGCGGTCCTGATCGCGGTGATGCCCTTCATTCCTTTTCTTACTCTCGGACAGGAAAACCGGCTGGTCAGGGATGCCAATCTGTCACTCATACTCATGTTCGGCATAGCCCTGTCCGTCTATGCAGCCGGAACAGGCCTGTATCGGGAGATCCACCGCGGCGGTGGTGAACTTCTGTTGAGCAAACCCATCAGTCCCCTGGCCTTTCTGGCCGCCAAGTATGCAGGTGTTATCGTGCTGCTAGCCCTTTTCATGCTTGCCGCAACGCCCGCGTTCATTGTCAGCTCCCGCGCCTCCCGGGGACTGGCCCAGGTCGACTGGCGCCTGGAAGGACCGCTGCTGGCAGGTCTGGTCGCTGCACCTTTGCTGGCAGCGTTGATCGCTCTCTGCCGCCGCCGGAATGTTTCCCAGTACGCGGCCCTGCTGTTACCTGCAGTAACTATGGCTGTTCTCGCGGTCACCACGCCCTACGGCCACGCACACCCGCCATCTGGAGAGTTCCGGAGTGGATACCTCCTGGCAGCCGCTGCCGGAGTCGGACTGGTGCTGGTCAACATCGCTGCCATAGCGATGACACTTTCCACACGGCTTTCGATTCCGGTTTCGGCATCGCTTACCGTGCTGGCACTGGTGGCAGGGTTGAGTGCGGGTGGGATAGAAATAGGTGGTTTGAGCTTCCTCCTTAATGCGCTCGTGCCGGACTGGATGAATTTCTGGATTCTCTCATCCGTGCCGCCCGCATCGCCGCATCTTGCATCCCTTTTCCTGTGGAACCTGATTCAGTCGTTCTTGTTTTCCAGCGCGCTTTTCATTCTGGGATGCCTGCTTTTCTGGAACGCCGAGATATCGAAGAAGTCCACCTGAAAAGTGGTTGAGCCGATGCATGCGGTCCAACAGCGCGAAAACGGTAACCGCGAAACAGTGGTGGTTCTCCGTGATCTCACCAAGATCTACCGGGACTTCTGGCGGCGGACGCGGATCCGTGCGGTTCAGCATCTAAGTATCGAGGTTTCCCGCGGCGAGGTGTTCGGCCTGTTGGGCCCGAACGGTTCGGGGAAGACTACTACTCTGAAGATGCTGGTGGGCCTGCTCCATCCGACTTCAGGTTCCATATCTATCCTGGGCCGGTCACCCCGTTCCGCCGCTACCCGCCATCTCCTGGGTTATCTGCCGGAGGAATCACTGCTCTATCCTTTCCTGAGTGCCCGCGAGGCCCTGGATTTCTATGGCCAGCTGTTCGACCTCCCGGCAGCGGAGCGCCGGCGCAGGGTAGATCAGCTCCTGGAAATGACCGGACTGGTCCACGTTGCCGACCGGCCGATCGGACAGTATTCGCGCGGAATGGTGCGGCGTGTCGGTCTGGCCCAGGCACTGATCAACGATCCGGATATCATCGTTCTGGATGAACCGACGGCCGGCATGGATCCCCTGGCTTCCCGGCAGGTCAAGGACATCCTGCGCTCTCTGGCAGATCACGGCCGGACCGTGATCCTTTCTTCTCACCTTCTTGCCGACGTCGAAGATATCTGCGACCGCATCGCTGTGCTCTACAACGGGCGTCTGCGCGCAGTGGGAACGGTCGAAGAGCTTCTGGTGCACGAAGACCGCTTCATCGTATCGCTGCCCGCCGCCGACACCGACCTGCTCCGGATGATCACCGGGGAGATCCGGCGCCGCATGGGCAGCGAACCGGAAGTCTCCCATCCGCGGCGGAACCTCGAAGATTTCTTCCTTGAGCTGATCCGTACGGCCAAGGACACGGAGACTGCCGATTTTTCCGGAGCCAGCGAACCGGGCCTGGTGGCGGAATACCTCAGCCACGGCGAGGAAGACAAGCACACGCTGCCGCGCGCGTCATCCAGGCAGGGAAACGGGAATGACAATATCGCCGATCCACCGTGAAGATGGCGGCCGTGCTCACCGGCCGTCTGCGACCTGCCCGATAACCGCCCTGATGCTGCTGAGCATCCGACGGTCGGTCCGCTCCCGGCTTCTTCTGGCCCTCTTGATACTGTGTGCAGGGACCATCACCTTTGTCCCCTTGGCCATTCGCGGCGACGGTACTCCTGAAGGATACTTGCTGGTATTCGTCCGCTATGCGCTCGGTGGTTCCATGGCTCTGCTTTCCGTCGCTGCGATCTGGCTGGGATGCCTGGCGATTGACGCGGAGTTTGAACAGGGAAGCTCTGAGCTTCTCTTCAGCAAGCCGGCTTCGCGCTGGAGTATATGGATGGGGAATCTGGCGGGCGCGGCAATAGTGCTTACCGCAGTCATGTTATTGGCCGCAGCCTCGGTCTACGGCCTCGTCCGTCTGCGGATTTTTTCCGTAGCCGCCGAGCCTGAAGAAAAGTCTCTTCTGCGCGAACGGCTTTTCGTGGCCCGGCGCATCGTATGCCCGCGCCAGGAGGACTACCGTGTCCGTGCGAGTCGGCTTCTGGAAAAGCTGGACCGCAATCGCTGGATCGGGGCTGGCATGGCGCGCGATGAGGCTCTACGGATGCTTCAGTATGCCTTGGCAGTAAGAGACGCCAGCCTGGCACCTGGCCAGTCGCGCACGTGGATCTACGATCTGGACAACGGACTCACTGGAGATCATGCCGTGCTGCTGAAATTCCGAGCGGTCGGTCCCACCCATGGGGCCGCCGCGCTGTTTCTCGACTGGACAATCAGCGAAGGCCTCTCCGGACGAACCCTGCTGGAAAAACAGATCCGCTGTCTTCCCGGACGGGAGGAAACCATTGTCATTCCCGCCGCCGCGGCTGGTGGGGTTCGCCTCCTCTCGGTCAGGTGCACCAACCCGCGAGTCAACCGCACCCCCCTTACCTTCGATCCGGCCAGACTACCCTGGCTGGAAATCTATGCCGGTGGATTCGAGGCGAATTACCTGCGCTCTGTGATTATCCTCTGTGCAAATCTGGTCTTTCTGTGTTCCATAGGGATGCTGTCCGGCTGTATTTTCAGCCTGCCCACCGCAGCCTTCACATCCCTGTGGTGGCTTCTTATGGTCAATCTGGCCCCTTACTTCCATACTATGGCGGGAAAGCGTTTCATCTTTTACTCCCATCACGAGGTAAAGTCCGCACCCACTTTCTGGGACAACCTGTTCCGCCTTTTTTTCTCGCTACTGGATCGGCTGTTTTATCCCCTGAGAATCACCGACCCCCTCCAGCAAGTGGTAGAAGCTCATTCGATACCCTGGTCTCAGGTATTCTACGAAGTTCTCTTCAAGGGTGTTGCGGCCGTGCTGGTCATGTCGCTGGTAGCCGCGCTGATTCTCAGCCGGCGTCAGTACATAAGGAATCCATGAACAGGGAAAAGACACGGAACGAAGCCCCCCGGGGACTTGCAGGGCGGCTTCCCCGGCTGGCGGCCGGAAGCCTCTGTATCCTGCTCCTCGTGCTGGCCGGTCGCGCCGGACAGGTTGCTGCCTCCCACCGCTACCGCGCCCAATATGACCGTCTTCCGGCGGAAGCCGGCACCCGGCCCACCCTGCCGGCAGGTATCCGGTTCGTTACCGTCGCACTGGGGGGATTCCGGGGAATTGTAGCCGACGCGCTGTGGATACGCGCGAGTATCCTGCAGGAAAAAGGGCGCTATTTCGAACTGGTACAATTGGCCGACTGGATAACTGCTCTTGAGCCCCATTTTCCCGAAGTATGGATATTTCATGCCTGGAATCTGGCGTATAACGTCAGCGTGCTGTTCGAGTCCCCCGAGGACCGCTGGCGGTGGGTACGCCACGGTATCGCGCTGCTCCGTGACCGGGGGATCGTATTCAATCCCGATTCCCCCTCGCTCTGCCGCGAACTGGGATGGATATTTCTCCACAAGATAGGTTCCGATTACGACAGCGCGCACTGGTACTACAAGCGAAGTTGGGCCCGGGAAATGGAGCCCTTCTTTCCGGAGGGACGCCTTGACTACGATCGCCTTGTCTCCGCGCCATCCGATCGGCGCCGTCTGCTGGCAGATCCGCAGGTCGCTTCGCTGGTCGACCATATACGCGCCGCCGGAGAGGATCCCTTTGACGCCGCAGTCCTCCATCCGCGGAGCCGACCACCCTCAGTGAACCGCCTGCTGCAGAACAACCCGGCGGCGGCTGTTCTCCTTGATTTCATCCGGCGTAATGTCCTGGAGCATCGCTACAAGCTCCAGCCCGATATTATGCGTCAGGTGGAAGAAATCTGCGGCCCGCTGGATTGGCGCCTGCCTTACGCGCATTCCGCCTATTGGGGCTACCGCGGCGCTGCTCAGGCCCAAGGGTTCGAGAAGCTGGCCTGCGAGCGCATGGTATATCAGTCCGCGGCCGCTGCGTTCCGCCAGGGAAAACTCTACTATGATCGTGAGCGCGACATCTTCATCCTGTTGCCCAAACTCGACATGTTCGAGCACGTACTCCGGACTTATCAGTATGCGGCTGCCCAGCTCGAGGACCCGGCACCGGCGTTGGAAGCACGCTATTACTTTCTGCGCATGGCCACACTGTACTTCTACGTCTATTCCGGACCCGAGGAAGCCCGGCGCGTGTTCACGATGCTGCGGTCGTCCGGTTACGCTGAAGAGGTTCCCACCGACCTGGACCGATTTCTGGTGGAAGAAACTCTGCGTACCTCGCCACCGGGCGATCTGAAAAGTATCCTGAACGCCGTACTGTATCAGGCCGCCTTCTGGGAAGCTCTCGATTTTCCCGATCGCGCGCAGGGCTTTACGCGGCTTGCCCGGCTCCTCTGGAAGGAGGAGCGCCGACGGGCCGCAACGACCGCTGCTCCGTCCGAAAGCTTATTCGAAAAGCGTCTCGAAGAGGCCCGCCAGCAGGTGAGAAAAACCCTCTCGGCAGCCGTCCCCGTCGGCCCCGAAAATGGACTCTGAGCCGCCCCCCCAGCGTTCTGTCCAGACTCACCCCCAGCAGTGCGGGGCGGCGGAGAACCCCTCGATCCTGAGCAGAATTTCCTTCCACCCCCGTCCGGAGCTGTACCCGCCAAGATCCCCGCACCGGAGAATCACCCGGTGACAGGGGATGAATATGGGGAGCGGGTTGGCCCGGCAGGCTGCGCCCACCGCCCGAGTGGCGCGAGGAAAGCCGATCCTCTCCGCCAGCTCACCGTAGGTGAGCACTGAACCGCGGTGTATCCGCATCAGCTCCCGCCATACGCGCCGCTGAAACGCGGTTCCGCCCCGAAGATCCAAAGGCGGAAGATCCGCATCCTCTCCGCGAAACACTCTAGCAAGGTACTCGACACCAGCGCGAAGAAAGCCGGCCTCGCGGCCCGCCGCCGATACTGAAAAAGTTCTTACGACCG
>QNAJ01000060.1 GCA_003641465.1 Verrucomicrobiota bacterium
CCGACCTCCGACCACTGACCAGTGACCTCTGACATCTGCCGTTCGGTTGTAGCAGCCGATGTTCTAATCGGCATCAGAGATGCGCGTATAACACGCGCTACTACACCTCCGGCTCCGAACGACCAGCAACGAACGACGAACAACCCGGCAACCCGGCAACTCAACAACCCAACGAGCCGCCCCGACCACTGAGCTCTGACCTCTGACCTCCGGTTGTAGGCATCGCAAATGCGCGTATGACATGCGCTACTACACTGTGCGCCATGGAAGAGCCGTCGAAGATACCGAAATTCAAGGACTGCCCCCCTCTGGCTCCGGTTGCATCCGCATCGCGTTTGGGGGTAGGTGTGAGGCACGGGAGTGGGCACCCCCCTACCCATCAGAGTGATTTCGGAGTTTTAAAAGTCTGAAATGGAGAAAAGCGGAGGGCAAGCTGCGCGAAGGCCGCGGGACAGACTCCCCGCGCGACGCGGCGGGTTCACAGGGGAGGCTGCTACAGCAGAGTGGTTGTTGCGGTAAAGTGGCCGGAACGGCGACTTCCAGGATGTGACAACAACATGGGGGGAGATCACTGTTCGGTGGGAATGATAATACCACGGAGAATCACCCGCTGGCAGAGCAGGAATACCAGCAGCGTGGGAACGGCGGCTACCAGCAGCGCGGCGTAAATCACCGGTTGGCCGGACTGTTGCTGGAGCTGGTAGAGCCAGACCATGAGTGTCCACATGCGGGGATCCTGGCAGATCAGCAGTGCGAACATGAAGTTCGTGTAGGCAACGGTGAAGGCCTGGAGGGCTATCACTGCGAGAATGGGGCCGGACAGCGCCAGCGTAATATGACGGAACATGCGCCATTCCCCGGCCCCATCCAGAGCAGCGCTCTCATACAGTTCGCGCGGGAGAGAGTCGAAGAATCCCTTCAGCAGGAAGACCGAGTAACCATGTGCAATTCCGGGAAGCACCAACGCTGCGAAGGTGTTCAGCAGGCCCAGATTGCGCAGCAGAAGGAAAAGAGGTATCTGCGTAACCACCGGCGGGAAGGCCATGGTGAGCATCATGAAAAGCAGCCAGCGGTAGGTGGATGCCGGACGATACCGGCTCAGCGCATAGGCGGCCAGCGGATTGACCACCAGAGCCCCCAGAACGGCCAGCAAACAGTAGATTGCGGTGTTGCGGATGGCGCGTCCCCGGACGAGGACATAGTCCAGTACGGTACGGATATTGCGGGTAAGGAATTCGCGCCGCAGCAGGGTGCGATGGCGGAGGAACCAGCGGTAGTGAAGCTGCTGCTGCGGGGGGATGATGCGGCTGAAGTCCGCAAACGAAGTGCCGAGGCAGCGGTTGAGTTCCTTGACGGTGCCGAACCGGCGGCGCAGATACCTGCGGAAGCGATCTTCCAGGGTCCACAGCCGGAGACTTTCCACTGGGGCGAGATACAGGCGGCCGGTGTCAGGATCCATCCACCCGGATATGAAGTCGGACCAGTCCTCCAGGCGCCGGCCGGAGAATGGCGGAGTCTCCAATAAGGGAACCTGTGCGAAGTCCGTATAGGATGTGCCGTATGCCCGATTGAGGGCCGCAATGTCTCCGTAACGGGCCTTGAGGTAGGCGTGGTACTCATTGCGGGCATCCGGGGTGACCCGGATCCAGAGGACGTTGAGGGTATGACGGACGAACTCTTCCCAGTCGGTTCTCTCGGCGGGAGTGAGCAATCGGGGATATTGCACGGGAAGACGTATCTCGTCATAGGAGCGGTAGGAGGTGTGATGAATCCGATTGTAGCGCTCAATGTCGCGCGAGTAGCGGGTTTTCAGGAACAACGTCTTGTAGAAACCCTCCACCGCGGCCGCGAAGCACAGCCCCGGCGGTTGCCGTTCCTTGAATTCCCAGAACGCCTGCAGATAGCCGGTGCCCGAGGGCATGCGCCGACGCGTGTAGTAGTCCTCGGGCACGACGAACAGCGCGTTCCACTCCACGAAATCGGTACCCAAAGCCAGGTTGAGAGCTTCAAGATCCCCGCCGAAGCGGCGGAACAGAGTGTCACGAAAGCGACGGAGAAGCAGGGGGGTAGTGCGGGTGATCGGAGCCTGGACCATTCCACAGGTATAGGCGTAGGGCGGCGGACGGACCTCCTGCAGAAAACGAAGCCACTCGTCAACCAGCAATGCGGCCGGGGTTGGAGGCTGCAGGTCTGCAAAGGTTCGCAGTGAAGAGTGATAGACGATATTGGCGGTATTGACCGATTCGTTGAAGAGTGATTCGACGAATTTGCGATATAGTGCGTCGTCATCGATAATAAACCGTGGAATCAGTCCCGGTTCCGACAGATCCACCGGCGAGCGGCTGCTGCCGCTGATGACTGTCAGGAGGGGATACACCACCAAGGCGGCTCCCAGCGCCAGGGCCAGATAGAGCAGCAGCGTGCGTACTCTTCCTGCAAAACTGCGGCGCCCGACTGTTGAGCGAAGCGGCATATCAGCCACCCCCAGCCCTCATACGGGTGCCCGCCAGAACCCTGAGCTGGTAGACGGTGAAGGCGATCAGCAGGAAGGCGAGCACCCATGCCATAGCAGTGGCGGGACCGAATTTCAGAAATATGAAAGCCTTGTAGAAGATGTACAATCCGGCTACCTCGGTTCCGGCCGCGCCGCCGGTGAGCGCGAGGATGTTGGCAGTGGCATAGACCCAGGCAGCGATGAAAATGCCCACGAAGTTGATGATGAGCAGAGGACGCAGGATGGGGACCACCACGAAAAGAACCTTGTCGAGCGACGATGCCCCATCCAGGTCGGCGGCGTCATAATAGTCGTCGGACACCTGTTTGAGGGCCGCCAGATAGATCAGCGAGCCAGGGCCGAGATGATGCCAGGCGACCGGCAGTGCGCAGGCGAGAAGAGCGGTATCGGGGTCGGTCAACCAACGCACCGGCTCGGAGAGGGTGCGGAGGAGAGCGGCCGGGAAGGGGGCGCCCGACTGCACGATGATAGTGATGCCGGGTTGCAGCAATGCCAGCCCGGCGGCCAGGCCGGTGGCGGCTGCCAGGAAACCGGCGGCGGAGCCGCCCACCAGGCGGAGCCGGCGAAGCAGCCGGAGGGAGTAAAGAATAACCAGAGTGCCCGCTGCGAGGTAGGCGATCGCAGGGATATTCATTACCAGGCGGTTGAGGATTCCGCGCGGACCGGGTTCATACAACTGCTTCCACAGCAGGATGGTGACCAGGCCGCCGGCCACCGCCGGCAGGTAGTAGAGCAAGCGGAAGAGGGTCTTACCGCGGGGGATTTCGTTGAGCAGGAGGGCGAGTCCGAGGGGCGGCAAGAAACAGAGGAAGATAATCAGCGCGCTGTAGCGTACGGAGTTCCACAGGGCGCGCCACCAGCGGACGTCCCACAGAAGATTGCCGAAATTATCCAAGCCGATCCATTCGGGCGCGCGCACCAGGTGAAAATCCTGAAAGGCCATCAGAGAGCCCCAGAACAGTGGGACGTACTGCCAGAGCAATATGGAGAGCACTGCAGGTGCCATCAGCACCGCAACCCTTCGTGCGGCGTTCTTGCGGGGAGCGGCGACGGGCGATCCTGCGGCGATGGCGGCGAAGCGGGACCCGATCCGGCGCAGCGAAAAAGCAAAGGCAAGCACAATCGCAGCCAGCAGCGCCGCCGCTGCAAGTCGTCGGCGCTTCATGGCTTGTGGCGGAACCAGGCCGAACATTTCCTGGTTGGCGCGCTCGCATGCTGAGGCCAGCAGCGACTGCAACTGCGCCAGCCTTTTCTCTCTGTCAGGGGAAAGATCGCCTTCCAGGGCCAGCTGCCGCGCCCGCTCGATGGGTTCGGTCAGAATGTTGTAGAGGTAGTTGCAGTTCTTACCGTAGGGTTCGGGTCGGCCCGCTTCGAGGGCGATACGGAAGCAGTCCTGCCATCCGGGCGGGGAAAGTCTGACCAGTTCCGGATATCCGAATTTGATCAGGAGCCGCGGGTTGAGGAAGCGGCCCAGTCCGCCTTCCACCAGCACACGTGTCTTGATCCGGGTCGCCTCAATGCTGTCGTAGAAGCGTATATATTCCCATGCGGCATCCCGCACCGCCGGCTCCCTGATTCCCGAGAAGAGGCCCATCATCATACTGTTCAGCTCTGAACCGCGCAGGCCGGTCGGGCCGCGGGGCACGGGGACCATGCCGGTAATGTCGGGATTGATACGTTGAAAGATGCGCTCATCAATGTAGGCGAAGAGCATGGCGATTTCGCCGCGTTCCCATTTGGCGCCCGCAGTCCCCCAGTCAGGATCCTGGTAGGCGTACCCGTAATACCGGCGGCCGCTTTTCTCCCAGGGCTCGGTACACAAACGGGTGTAGAAATCCAGCGCGATCGCCGCTTCACGCGAGTCAAAGACGGCCCGCCAGACATCGGCCGTCGGATCGTATCGGACGGCTTCACCTCCGGCGGACCACAGAAACGACATCCACCACCAGGATTCATGGGGACCGGTAGAAAAATAGATTCCATAGATACCTTTTTCGGGATCGGTAATACGGCGGCAGGCCTCCAGCATATCATTCCATGTCCAGTCATTGGTAGGATAGGGGACCCCCGCTTCGTCAAAGACATCCTTGCGGAAAAGAACCACCTTGCCGAGCGCGCCTCCATAGGGCAGGGCCCATACATGCACTTCGCCGCCGGGTCCCCGGCGCCTGATCACCGGCCAGATTTTCGGATGTACGCGGAATTCCACCTCTTCGGGAGGCATGGCGGCCAGGTACCGGTCCGCGGGAAGATCCAGCGGATACAGGAATCCTTCCTGGATATACGTATCGGACTGGCGGAAGTTGACGTACATCACGTCCGGCGCCATATTGCCGGCCACCGCTAGGAGGGCCCCTTCCACCCCTTCAATCCGGATTCCGGTAGCGCGGTGGAGCCGGACCTCCACACGGTTCCAGTTGTGATGGCCGTATCTCTCCGGATGTGCCTGATAGACCTGCTTCCATCTTGTCTGGAAGATCGCCGGGAAGCGGCGGATGAACTCCTTCACGGCAGCAGCGTCCGCCCGGGTGGGGGTGTCGGTGCGAGCCGGGTCGGGCAGCCAGAAGACCTTCACGTGGATCACTGTCTTGTCGGGAAGGTCCTCGATCCACCCCGCGCAGAGCCGGTGGACGAGCAGCAGCAGGACGATGCCCGCACGAAGGAGCCGGCGTCCGCCGCGGCAGGCGGTACGTGTTGCGCACGATCGGTGGCACTGCCCATATCTGACCATGCAGATTCCCTGTGCCGGAGTCGTACTCATGGTTCATGATCGCGTGGCCCAGCGCAAGCAAATGACTCTACCGGCCGTGTGCCGGCCCTCGTGGCCGCTGGTCGCAGGAGAGGACTTGCGCACCGGCCGGGGACAGGCTTAGCATGGCATTGCAGGGCGGGATGCGATGGATATGCACAAACTGGATGTAAAGGCGTTTGCCGCCGCGTGCGGAATCGCATGGGCGGCCGGCATATTATTCCTTGGCTGGGCGGCGGCCTTCGGGTGGGGCGGCAGGCTGGTCGAGGTGATTTCGTCGGTGTACATCGGCTATCGCCCGACGGTGCTGGGCGCGGTTGTGGGGGCGCTCTGGGCCCTGGTTGACGGAGCCATCGGTGGGGCCATAATCGCGCTGCTGTACAACGCGCTGGCCGGAAAGGGTTGAATTATCGAGCCGCCGCAATGTCTGCAGTCCGGCAGGCGGTGCGGGTAGACTCGACTGGGCAGACGGGAAGCAATGCATGGCCTTGACCTGTTGCTGGCCCGGCAGAGCCACGTGATGGTTCTGCGGGTTCTGTACCATGCTGACGGGCCGCTTACCGGCCGCGAGGTCGAGCGGCGCACGGGACTCTCAAACAGGGGGGCCATGCTGGCGCTGGAGTCTCTGGTGGAGTTGTCGGCGGTCCGGCGATATGTAGAGGGCAACGCGTATCGGTACACGTTGAATCCGGACCACTATCTGGTGTCCCGCGTACTCAAGGCCGCCTTTGAAGCCGAGGATCTGTTCTGGACAGATGTGCGCAAGCTGGTGAGAAAAATCGTTCATCCGCGGCCGATGGCGGTGGTGGCCGCGGGTCCTCTGGCGCGGGATGAGACTCTCGCCTGGGGCAGAATGGAACTGGTGATGCTGTTTTCCAGCGGTCGCAGTCGTATACGCGCCTTTGCTTCCACCGAAGAGCTTCGCGAGGCGATTCAGGACCGCTACGGCCTGCCATCGGTATGTACTCTGCTGGATGTCAACATCATGGATCGGGAAGAGTACGACGCCCTGTGGAAACGGGTTGCCCGTGAGGGAATCCTTCTATTCGGTAACCTGCCATGATTTCTCCGTGCGCCGCGCCTCTGCCGGGATGGGTCCGGGTGGTACGGCGGAGAGGGACTCACCTCAGCCGCAAGCGGCCACTGGGACGTAGGCGTTGGGTGCGGGGAAAAATTTCCTGAGCCGGTCGCTCTGGGACAACATTTTGGCCGCAGACAGCATTGAGGGACAGTATCCCTGCTCAAGCGGGCTGACGCCCCTTGGTTACGGCCGATCCGCAACGATCATTGCGTGAGCATGTTGTCACGTGCTCCGCCATGCGCGGTACGTTAGTAGCGCAGCGCCGTGCAGGCGTGAATTATTCGCCTTTGCAGATAATTGTGGTCAGGATTCTGCGTACCGGCTGAGTGCCAGATTCACAATGCGGCGGACCAGTTCCGGGTGTTCGATTCCGGCCTGTTGGGCGGCTTCGGCCAGATCTTCTCCGTAGGAGAGATCCGGGTTCGGGTTCGCCTCCAGGAAAACGATCTCTCCGGTGTCGGCGATGCGCAGATCTATTCGTCCATAGTCGCGCAGGTGGAGAATACGGTAGATCCTCTTGCTTATCCTTTGTACCTGCTGCATCAGAGCGGGGGAAAGATCCGCGTTCCCGTAGGTGATCTGCCACTTCCTGCGGTAGGCGGCGTCGCGTTTCACGCGTGCGGTGGCGATGAGCGGGCCCTCGCCACCGGAGCGCCCGAAGAAGAGCTCACGGGGAGGGAAGGTGTACAAACGGCGATTCCCGATGATGCCCACGTAGATTTCGCGACCGCTGACGAACTGTTCGCAGATCGCGGGCTGCGAGAGGCGGTTGTGGATCAGGGCGATACGCTCATAGGCCTGCTGCTCGTTGTGAACCAGGGAGGCCAGTGAGATGCCATCAGAACCGTCTTCATACTGGGGCTTGACCACCATGGGGAACCCCACCTGTCGCGGACAACGCCTCCGGCCCCGCGGGACCGTGGCAAAGGCCGGAACGCGGATATGATGATGCCCCAGAATCCGCTTGCAGGTAGCCTTGTCGCGGCAGAGTATCATGCCGTCGGGTCCGGTGCCGGTATAGGGGATTCCCAGAAGATCAAGAAGCCCGGCGATGGAGGCGTCCATCCGCCGGTCTCCCCGGAAGTGCTCGGTAAGATTGAAGACCAGACCCGGCGAGATATCGCGCAGGCGCCGGATGGTCTGCTCGACGTCCGGCCCGAAGGGCAGGACTTCAACCTCATGGCCGAGCAGCCGCAGGGCTTCGACCACATGGAATTCCATTTCCCGGCAGATTGCCTCAGTGGCACCGCTGAGTTGAGGGTCCTCGGGATGAAAAGCTTCCTGATCTATGAGGGCTACGATTTTCATTTCCGTGATGCCGATGATCTGGTCAGCACATACCTTTCTTCCAA
>QNAJ01000061.1 GCA_003641465.1 Verrucomicrobiota bacterium
ACGGGTGGTCTGTTCGGTCGGCTCATTCCTCGGCCACGCGGTAGCAGCGGACCGGGCCGGCGGGGACACCGTCGGTGACGGCGATACGGGAGGATCGGGCGGTCACCACCGCCAGCGCGGACCAGAGGGGGGACACCAGATCGTCCGACCGCTCGACCCGGTACACCATCCCGCTGCAACCCGACCAGGCCAGCGTCATATCTCCGGACACTATGGTGGGGCATTCTAGGGTGGGGCGACGGTATTCGAAGGCGCCGATGTCCCAGGCGGGATTTCCGTCCAGGTCGCCGTCCTGAGGGCGGGCGACTGCATCGGCGTCGTTGGTAGGGGCGCGTGAGGCACCACCGGCATCCACGGCCGGCGAGGACCCCCGCAGGTGAAAGTTCCGCGTCGCTGCGGACACGAAACGCGGATCACCGGTGATGGAGAAGCTGCCGTCGAATTCGAATTCATCCTCGGCGTAATCGGTACGGCCGAAGACCAGATTATGGTCCACCTGGAGCAGATTGGTGCGGACCGTGGCGATCTGCCAGCAGTTGTTCTCCGAGGCGATATTGTTGCGCACAACTATGTTGGTGCTGGCCGGATTGGTGGTGGCCACCAGTATGCCGCCGCCCCAGTCCTCCGCGTTGTCGTACCCGTTGCTGAAGACGGTATTGTTGATGACGTAGATGTCCTGCTTTACGCCTTCGCTCCCGTCATCGCTGTAGTCGGAGACAATGATTCCGTTGTAGTCGTTCTCGTAGACCACGTTGTTGTAGATGCGTACGTCCCGGAGAAATCCCGCCGGCAGCTCGGCGCTGACGGCTATCCCATCCGCGCAATGGTGCACGACATTGGCATAAACCTCCACGTTGGACTGGTGGGATCCGTAGGCGTCCACGTAGATGCCCAGCCGGTACAGATCGTGGACGTAATTGTGGTGAATACTGCCGTTGTTGGAGGCCTCCTTGGCGTCGATGCCCTCGCCCCCGTTACCGGGCTCATCGGGCACGTCGAACACGTGATTGTAGGAGACGACGAAATTGGTGGTGTCGTCCAGCGTGATACATTCACCCACGTCGCCGCTGCCGCGGCAGGCCCGGCGGATTTCATTGCTCCGGATGACAACGTCGTCGCAGGCCCAGACCATGATGCCGGAGGCGTCGGTATTGGAAGTGGAATTATTCTCCAGCACGATATGGCGGCTGCTTTCGACCGAGATTCCTGCATACCCGGAGTTGATGAAACGCAGTCCGCGCACCCTGATCCAGGCGCAGTCTACTATGTAGAAAATGCCTTCATCAGGCTGGACGTTGGCCGACGAACCGTCAACCGTCACGGTGCCGTTGGTGAGAGCCGCATAGGTGATCCAGGCGTTACTCTGCCCCGAGTTGGCCGGATAGATAGGGGATGTCGGTGCGTAAACGCCGGGCTTGATATATACCGTGTCGCCGGCCACAAGGGTCGCCGCGGCTTTCTGAATGGTCCGCCAGGGTTGGGATTCGGTACCGGGGTTGGAGTCGTCGCCGTCGGTGGCAACGTAGTAGGTGGCGGCCCGGGTGATGCAGACGGCCAGCAGGGATGCGCTGAGCGGAAGAAGCCTCATTTCTTTCCGTTGTGGCATCCGTGCGGTTACAAGGTACCCGGAAAGAAACCGGCCTGTTAAGAACGAACGGCGTGCGGGTTGACATTCTTTCTTTTAGCTGGTGGCGGGTGTAAGATAGGCGTCATGTTCGGACGCCGGAAGCGCAGAGAGAGCGACGCGGAGCGTCGCAGAAATGAGGGATTGAATCAGGAGCTGTGTCCGGTCTGGGTTGGCTATCTCCTGCTCAGTCCGTTTCGCCGGCTGTACGCGGATCCCCGCAGGATCCTCCGTCCGTACGTACGCGAAGGCATGGTGGTGCTGGACTTGGGATGCGCCATGGGATTTTTCAGTCTGGCCCTGGCCCGGATGGTCGGCCCGGAGGGGAAGGTGGTGTGTGTGGATGTGCAGGAGCCGATGCTGCGGGTGCTGCGGCGTCGGGCGGATCGTGCAGGACTCGACACCCGGATTGAAACGAGACTCTGTTCCCCCGATTCGCTTGGTCTGGACGATCTGAGGGGGAGAGTAGACTTCGCCCTGGCATTTGCAGTGGTTCACGAGGTACCCGATGCCGGCTCATTTCTGCGGCAAGTGCATGCTGCACTGAAGCCGGGAGCCCGGCTGCTGCTGGCGGAACCGCGGGGACACGTGAACGCAGATGCCTTCCAGCGGATCCTTGAGTGCGCCGGTAAGGCGGGTTTTCCCCGACCCACGGGGGTGCGGGTTCCTCTGTGCCGCGCAGTGCTGCTGGAGAAGCAAGAGTAACCGGGCAGACTACAGGACGTCTCCGCCGCGCGCGGCACAGCTCAGCGCGGATACCCTACGGGGATGATGTACAAGGGAATATGTCCTTCCGGAAGCTGGAGAAGGTCCGCCACACGGTCGTCGTCGAATGCGCCCACCGGCACCGATCCCAGCCCCAGGCTCACTGCCTGCAGATGGATATTCTGAGCGGCGTGTCCGGCTTCCATGTAGATATACATCATGCCGCGCTGCCCGTAGCGGCCGGTGGTGCGGCGCGGCTCCGCGGTGATGACGATATCCAAGGGTGCTTCGGCGACCCACGGCTGGTCGAGAGCCGCCCGGGCCAGCAGCGAACGCAAATCGCCTTTGCGGACCAGCTCGAGCTCGTGGCCCGCCGGCAGATACCGATAGATACCCTCCGGGGTCACTGCAAAGACCGTCAGGGGATAGGTGGCTCCCGCAGACGGCGCCGCGCGATAACCGCGTGTTTTGTCGGTTATTCCCTGTGCAGCCCACAGCAACTGGCTTATCTGTTGCCGGCTGAGGGGCCTGTCCAGGAAGCGCCGTACCGATCGGCGGCGTGTGATCGCCTCTTCGACACTGATCGGGCCTTTCATGCGAGGTTCCTCCAGTGTGATCTTGTGCGAAATCTCTTTTCTTCCGGCCGGCTTCCCGCCTGCCTCGCAATACTGCTGCACAGCGATGCAGCAGATCCATCCCAGGACCGCAGCCCGCAGGAGTTTTTCGTACCGATCAGCAGGTGAGATGAAAGGCACCACCAGTCCTCCCGGTTCCGAATTTTCGGTTGAAGGTTTTCACTGCGGCTGCCGTTGGTTCGGCGATGATCTTCACGTTCATTTCAGCCAATCGGCTGCGCAGGTCCGGGGCCAACTGCATGCATCCCGCTGAACCGGTGCCTACCACGATGACGTCCGGACGTTGACTCAGCAGCTCGGTCAGGTCTTCCAGGCGGAGGCGATGTCCTTCCGCACGCCACCAGTTGCTTTGCACTTGCCCGTCCGGGAAAACAAGAACGTCACTGGTATACGTTTGCCCGCGAATGGTGATGCGGCCGAACTCGTAGGATTCGATCGGACCGGACAGGATGTCTGGGCGCTCAGCATTCATGGCCTTACCCGGGCAGCGGTTCAATAGACCCGTCCGGCATGCTGAAAAGCGGGCTCTGCGGTTTTTCCGCGATATGACCGGCGAGGACTTCCCCGATGAAAATTGTGTGGTCTCCACTTTCGCAGGTACCCGCGACGCGGCATTCAAGGGCCAGGACCGCCCCCTCTATGAGGGGCGGTCGGACCGCCGTCGCAGGCAGAGCTTTCAACCCGGTCTCGGCGAATTTGTCATGGTCGCGTCCGGAAACGGTACCACAGTGGAGCACCGCTTCGATCTGATGGCGTGAAGGCAGAACCAGAACGAACTCGCCGCCGCGGCTTATGGTGGTATGCGAGTGACGCGTATGTCCGACTGATATGGCGCACATCGGGGGAGAGAAGCTGGTACGCATGAACCACCCGAGGGTGATGATGTTGGGTCGCCGGTTCTGCTCGTCGTAGCTCACCGCCAGAGCAACCGGCTCGGGATATTTGAGCTGAAGCGCTTCTTCGGGATCGCAGGGTTTCATCTTTTCTCCCTCCTGCCGGGAGATTATAGGAGAGGGAGGCGGCACTTGCCAGAAGCAAACCTGCCGATATCGCTCTGGGGAGGAACGAGCGCAAGTGCGGCCTCAGCGCCGGCGTCACGGGCCGGGGTGAATGGCGCGAGCGAGCGCCGCAGGACCCGATCAGTGCTTCTCGGTGAGTTCCACGTCGTCGAATATTGCGGCGCCGGGATCGTTGCCCGGTTGCTCGAAGATTAGGGTCACCCGAACCCTGGCGGCGCCGTCCGGGGCCTGATGAAGTCCGGTGCTGAGATGGAAGTACTTGTCACAGTCCCGGTCTGCAGCGAGACGGGGAGATTCGAACTCTTTGATCAGATTCCCCGCGCTGTCGAAGAACTCGAGTTTGACGAAGGCGGTGTTACCTCCCTGGAGCGCGTCGTTGCAGTTGTGACGTACCCAGGCCTCGGCCTGGTAGCGGAGTCCGGCCTGCACCGGCAGATCCTGGTAGGCACCGGACCAGTTCATTTCGCCGTTGAAGTTGCCGAAAAGCTTCAGGGTGTATTCGCCGCTGCGCGGTGTGAGCTTCTCGCGATAGGCGTTGCCGAACGGATGCCAGGCGGGGGACAGGCCTCCATCGGCTCCGGCTTCTTCGAAGCCGGGATCCCGCAGTTCTACGGCGGGTGCCGACGGCACGGCGGCCAGTGACAGGACGAGAATCGTGCTGAAAAATATCCTTTTCACTGTCGACACCTCCTGTTCAAACCAAACGCTGAAACTATGGTACGCACAGACGATAGTATCCTTTCTCGATTCCGGCAACCGTATCGGTGACGGTAATGGTGGAAGTTTCCTCCACGCCGGGGGGTGACAGATGGTCCTGCCAGTCCGCCGGATCCAGCCGGGTAGCCATCTGAACCTTGTAGGTTACGCCGGAGCGTCCCTCCCACCAGAGTACCACCCGATCGGATTCTGAGCTGATGCCGATGACCCGGAGGCAGGAGTTGGAGTCAAAGGGGTCGGTATTGGTGCGCGACTCCTGAAGGTTGGTGAAGCCGTCGTCGTCGCTGTCCACACCGGCGTCGGCTGGATCGAACGGGTCCAGGCCGTAGGCGTTCTCGTACCAGTCGGGCATTCCATCGTTATCGTCGTCGGTATCCTGGTCGTCGGGTGAACCGTCGTGGTCGTTATCGGAGACCGCCTGGAGGGCGTCGGCGTACACCACGGCGGGAGACCCGGTGGGCAGGTCAACCTGCAGGTAGAGGTTCAGCCAGGATGACTCGTCGTGTTTGCTCCAGTCATAAGGGAACACCAGCCGGTGCCAGGCGCCGTCCGGTGGACAGGAGGTGGTGGCCAGGATATCCCAGGTGGTTTCCGCGCTTTGCATGATGAGGCGGTACGAAGCCCATGAGACATTGGTCGGTACCAGGGCGTGGAGGTAGACTGCGTTGTAGTTGGACCACGAGCGGGCGTCCTGCATGGCGCTCAGATCCATCATGACGTTGGATCCGTAGGGTGGTGAAGTGTCGTCGTAGTAGATCCGGACAGCGGCCCGCCCGTGCCAGGCGAAGCTGGTATCCACCGCGACATGGAAGGGCGGCGGACCATTGGTCCACCCTTCCAGGGAACAGTTCCAGCTGTAGACATATCCGGCCAGGTCGTCGGCATGGAGGAAATACCGCCGGCCGTTCTTCATGGAGTTGAGGCGGTCGTAGTATTCGCTGAGGACATCGGCGTTGGAGGTAACCGTCCAGTTGACCCAGTCGTTCTGGGCCTCAGCCTCCTGCTTGTAGTGGTTGAACCAGTTGATTCCCTTCAGAAGGGGGAAGTGGTCGGCGATATCCAGGGCGTTGGAGTTGTCGCCGTAGACGTTGTAGACCTGTTCCAGCCAGCGCTGCTTGATAACCAACTCGTCATTGGTGTAGTTGGGGTAGCCGGCCGGGGGAGTGGGATCGGAAGGCCGGTAATAGGCCGCTGTCTCGGGAATCATCATGGGCTTGTTGTGTCCCGCGGCGTACTCGGCGTAGAAGTCGGGATTCCACGTGTCGTCACCGTTGTAGCCCGCGTAGTTACCGGTGATCTGGTCGAAGAGTTTACGTTCTTCCGGCCAGGCGTTGTACCACCAGGGGTAGTAGGAGCCCCAGTGGTAGATGGTCATTCCCACCCAATCAACGTAGCGGTCACCGGGGTAAAACGGAGCGTAGGGATCGTCCTTGACGCTGACATCGTCGCTGAGCACACCGTCGCCGTTGCTGTCCAGCAGGTACCAGTCGGCCCGCGTACCGAAGTTGCTCGCCAGGTAGCCGGCCATGGTGATGTTTTCGAAGTCCCCGTAGGGGTAGCTGCCGGCCACGTTGGGTGCCCACAGCATGGCCGTATTGGTGGCGGTCTGGTGAATGATGTTGGCCAGCAGCCGGAACTTGTTCCGGTAAGTGTGCGGCTTCATTCTCCAGTCGTACCAGTCGCCGTTCATCTCGTGGGCGAAACGGATGATGATCGGTACCCCCTGGTTGTTCCAGTAGGCGCACCAGCCGGCGAAATTCTGGCAGTCGTTGCTGGTGATGTTTTCGATTCCGCCGGCGCTGTTGTGCGGCTCCAGCGTGAGGAGATAGATGCCGCCGACCTCGCGCACGGCGCCCAGGCGCGAATCAAGGCTGCTGTAGGAACTCTGGGGGAAGTCGATGAAATCGACAAAGACCACATGGTCCCACTTGGTGGCCTGGTTGAATGCCAGCGGCGAGGATTGCACCCAGTCCAGGTTGACGCCGGTCAACACGCCTTCGTCCGGCTCGAGGAGCGCGGGACGGTTGGTGTCGACCACCACTAGAGAAAGGGCGTCCAGCTTAAAGGCAGCAGTGTTACTTTGGCCTTCGGCGGCCACTACGCAGCGGACCACGCTGGCGCCGGCCGGGGCGGTGGCCTCCACTTCGAAGTAGTCCCAGGCTACCCCCACGCCGGACACCAGCGTTGTGGCGGCGCTGAGCAGGGTGCTGGAGGAGTCGAAGAATTCCAGCTTCAGGTGGAGTGCTGAATAGCTGTAGTTGGTGTCGGCACAGAAATATCCCCCGAGGGCGTACCGGGTATGAGGTGTGGCGCTCACGTCCTGGTACCAGCCGCCCGAGGAGTTGGTGCTGTTCCAGTTGTGAATCGAGGCCAGGTATCCGTCCCCATCGTAGGAGCCCCAGGATTCCCGGGAGGTCTCGCCCCACTTCTGCCAGTTCTGTGCCGATTCGCCGGAATTGGTTGTTCCGTCGGCCGCATACAGAAATCCGGGATTGAGCAGGAGGTTAGTCCCGGCACGTGCAGTGCTGACCGCCGCCCACAGCGGTATGAGGCAGTACCAGACTGATCGGATCAGGCGCATACCCTGCTTTCCCGGCCGATACCTCGCCACTTCTCCAATACACTTTACGCAGTTTCTACCCGCGGGTAAATCGCCGGAGCTGCCAAAGAAGTAGCCGCGATTGCTGGCGCCCGCTTACTCCATCCGGTGTAGCCGACGGTAGGCACGCGGCGAGACTCCGTACTGGCGGTGGAAGGCGCGGGAGAAAGAATGAGCCGAGGCGTAGCCGACCTGGTGGGCGATATCTTCCACGGGCAGATCGGTCTGGGCCAACAGCCGTGCCGCACGTTGCATGATGATGCTGGCGCGGTAACGCATGGGCGAGATGCCGAACGCCTCGCGGAACGATCGGATGAAGTGGTATTCCGACATTCCGACCTCCCGCGCAACGGTGGAGATCTCCCGGTTGCGGTACTCTTCCCGCGTGAGGAGA